>JAAYVJ010000109.1 GCA_012517265.1 Planctomycetota bacterium
CAGCAGCTTCTGCGACCGCCCCTCCCCCGCCTGCTGGCAGAACGCCTGCGCCCTGGCGTACTGGCCGGCCTTCACGGAGCAGTCGGCCGCCTTCGCCAGGGCATCGAAGCTGTTGGGATCCAGCTCCACCGCCCGGGCGTAGGCGTCCGCCGCCTGCGGGAGCTTCTTCATATCCTCATAGCTCTGAGCGAGATTGAACTGGTACTCGAACGACCAGGCGTCCAGTTTGACCGCCTGCTTGAACGCGGCCAGAGCCCTTTCGTGGTCCCCCAGCTTGCGGCTGGTCTTGCCCAGTTCGGAATACGCCAGCACGAACTTGGGGTCGGCCTTGATCACCTCGTTGAGCTTCTCGATCGCGAGCCGGTCCTGGCCCAGTTCCCGAAGCGCCACGGCGTCCAGGTAGAGATTCACCACCGGCTCCCGCCGGGCGCACCCGAACAACAGGCACAACCCCGGCAACAGAGCAGCGAATCCCGCCCAACCGATTCTGCTCCCGATTCCGCCCACCAACCGGCTTCCTTTCCAGACGCCCAGGCGCCCTCCGCTCCTGACTACGCCTCATCACGAAGGGCGGGAGGGATTATACCAGAACAACGGCCCCAGTCAAAGCGCCCGGCGGCAGTCCGTGAGCCGCCGGCCGTCTAAAGATTTGACAGCAGCCCCCTGCCGCCCATATGATAGTCGGCCCGCAGACCATCCAGCGGGCTGTTTCTGCGCTTCGAACCGGTCCCCTCCGACGCGGCGCGTCGCACCGGGGCCTTGTACTTGTTTGAAAGGCTTGTTCTAGATGACGAAAGAGAAGATCGCCCTGAGAAAGAGGCCGTGCGTTTTGATCATCCGCGACGGCTGGGGGTATAACCCGGACCCGAGTGAAGACCGGTACAACTCGATCAAGCGGGCCAACACCCCGACCGATGACATGCTCATGGCCGAATACCCCCACTGCCTCGTGCACACCTTCGGGGAATGGGTCGGCCTGCCCGACGGCACCATGGGCAACAGCGAGGTCGGCCATCAGAACATCGGGGCCGGCCGCATCGTGCCTCAGGAGTCGGTGCGTCTGACCTTCGCCATCCGCGACGGCTCGTTCTTCAAGAACGAGGAGTTCCTCAAGATGGTCGATTTCGTCAAGACCCACAAGGGCAAGGTGCACTTCATGGGCCTGGCCAGCGACATCGGCGTCCATTCCCTGCTGGGGCATCTCTACGGCCTGCTGGAGCTGGCCAAGCGCAACGACCTCAAGGACGTCTTCATCCACGCCTTCACGGACGGCCGCGATTCCCCGCCCGACAGCGGACTGGGCTACATCACCGACATCGAGAAGAAGGCCGCCGAGATCGGCGTCGGCAAGATCGCAACCGTCGCCGGACGGTTCTATGCGATGGACCGGGACAGCCGCTGGGATCGCGTGCAGAAAGCCTTCGAGTGCCTGCGGTTTGGCAAGGGGCAGAAGGCCCGCAGCGCGACCGAGGCAATCAAGAGCAGCTACGAGAAAGGCGTGACGGACGAGTTCATCGAGCCCACGGCCATCGTGAACGAGGAAGGCGAGCCGATCGCGACGATCTCCGACGGCGACGGCGTCGTGTTCTTCAACTTCCGAGGGGATCGGCCCCGAGAGCTGACCCGCGTGTTCGTCGATCCGGACTTCAAGGAGTTCACCCGGACGGTCCAGCCGAACGTGTACTTCGTCTGCATGACGGAGTACGACGCCTCGATCCCGGCGCCGGTGGCCTTCCCCAAGCCCGGCAAGATGAAAAACACGCTCGGCGCGTACTGGGGCTCCCTCGGCCTCAAGCAGTTCCGCTGCGCCGAGACCGAGAAATACGCCCATGTGACGTTCTTCTTCAACGATTACAACGAAAAACCCTTCAAGGGCGAAGATCGGCAGATTGTGCCGTCGCCGAAGGTTCGGACGTACGATCTCAAGCCCGAGATGAGCGCGTATGAAGTGGCCAACGTCGTGCTCGAACGGCTGGAATCCGACAACTACGACGCCATGGTCATCAACTTCGCCAATCCCGACATGGTGGGCCACACGGGCGACCTGAACGCCGCGATCAAGGCCGCCGAGACCGTCGACGAATGCGTCGGCAAGATCCTCGCCAAGATCAAAAGCATGGGCGGAGCGGCCATCGTCACCGCCGATCACGGCAACTTCGAGAAGATGATCGACGGCTCGCCGAACAATCCGCACACGGCACACACCGTGGGCGACGTGCCCCTGATCATCTTCGACGACGAGTTCAAGGGCCGCAAGCTCCGCGAAGGCGGCACGCTGGCCGATATCGCGCCGACGATGCTCGAAGTCATGGGCTTGCCTCAGCCCAAGGAAATGACCGGCAAGAGTCTGCTGCAACTTTAGAAGGATCGTTTTCCGAGCATTGCGCAGGGTGGGCTCTTGGCCCGCCCGACAGCGTCCAGGCGTTCTCCCGCGTCTGTGGGGGGCAAGCCGTGTAGGGTCGGAGAATGCGCCAACTGCCCTTCGGGGCTGTATCACGTTTATGAGTCGCATCATCGTCCTCGATCGCAATCTGGTGAACCTGATCGCCGCAGGCGAGGTGATCGAACGCCCGGCCAGCGTCGTCAAGGAACTGGTCGAAAACAGCATCGACGCCGAGGCCACCTCCATCACCGTGACGATCGAGGACGGCGGCCGAAAGCTCATCGCCGTCAGCGACAACGGCAACGGCATGGACGCCGACGACCTCGCGACCGCCTTCGAACCGCATGCGACAAGCAAGGTCAGGGAGGCCGACGACCTGAACCGGATCGCCACGCTCGGGTTTCGCGGAGAGGCGCTGGCCAGCATCGCGTCGGTGGCGCAGATCCGCGCCGTCAGCCGAACGCCGGACAGCGACCAGGCCCACTGCATCGAGATCGATTGCGGCGAGAAGGGCCCCGTCGTGCCGTGCAGCGGCGACATCGGCACGACGATCCAGGTCCGCGACCTGTTCTACAAGACCCCGGCCCGCCGCAAATTCCTGCGCACCGCCAACACCGAGCTGGGCCACATCACCGAGCAGTTCGCGAGGATCGCGTTGCCCCAGAACGGCCTGGACTTGGCGTTGATCCACAACGGCCGAGAGTTGTACCGCCTGTCGAAGACCGAGAGCCTCAAGCAGCGGGTCGGCCGGCTCTTCCCCATGCTCGCATCCGGGACCGGCGACGACCTGATCGAGACCGAGACCCACGAGAAGGGCATCCGCATCAAGGCTCTGCTCGGCCCGCCCGGACTGTCTCGCACGAGCAACCAGTTCCAGTACGCGTTCGTCAACGGCCGCTTCATCCGCGACAAGTTCATCTCGCACGCGATCAAGGAGGCCTACCGCGGCCTGCTCGACGCCAACCGCTTCCCGGTGGTGTTCCTGTTCATCGAGATGCCTTTCAGCGAATACGACGTGAACGTCCATCCGACGAAGATCGAGGTGCGGTTCTACAATTCGAATCTGATTCACTCCCAGGTCCTCGGCGTCCTGCGAGAGCGTCTGCTGGGCACGAATCTGAACATCGCGGCCCGGTTGCCCGCCGGCAAATCGACGCCGGGGGACGAGGAGAACGTCGGCCGGGATCTGCGAAAGCAGCAGATCGCCGACGCGATGGCCGAGTTCTTCCGAAAACAACGACCGGTCCATCAGCAGCAGCAGTTCGACCTGCGCGTCGAGGGCGTTCCCGACCACCGGGAGCCGGCGTACGCGAGAACGACGATCGACCGGCCCGCTCCGGCGTCCATACCCTTCCAGGCCCCGCTCCCGGACGTCAAGTATCTCCAGATCCACGACAGCTATATCATCGAGCAGACCGACGAGGGATTCGTCATCATCGACCAGCACGCTCTGCACGAGCGGATGCTCTACGAACTCATGCGGCGACGGCTGGAACGCGAGAACCTCGAATCCCAGAGGCTCCTGCTGCCCGAGAGCTTCGAGGTCACCGAAGCGCAGGCCGGGGTCATCGAGAACCACGCCGACATGTTGACGCAACTGGGCGTCGAGCTGACGCCCTTCGGGCCGCGGACGTACGCGATCCAGACCTTCCCGACGATGCTCTCGAGCGTCTCGCCGCAGGAATTCGTGCACGACCTGCTCGATCTGCTCGTGGAGCGAGGGGACGGCGTAGCCAAACGCGATCTGTTCGATGACATCCTGAATATGGCCGCCTGCAAGGCGGCGATCAAGGCCGGACAGAAACTCACCGACAGCGAGATCCGGCAACTGCTCGCAGACCGCGAGCGGTTCGAATCGACGAGCCGGTGTCCCCACGGCCGGCCCACGACAATCCGCTTCTCGATCGGCGAGTTGGAAAAACAGTTCAAGAGAACGTGATGCGCAAGTGGTGGCTCCTATCAGCGGCGACGGTGCTCTGGATGGCGTCCGGATACGCCCTCGTGCGATCCGACGCCGGCCGGGCGTCCGAGGTCCCGCGGCGACAGATCCCGGCCCGGATCGTTTCGATGGCCCCCAACCTGACGGAGATCCTCTTCGCTCTCGGCCTGGAATCTCGTGTGGTCGGCGTGACGCAGGACAGCGACTATCCCCCCGCCGCCAAGGATAAGCCGCGAGTCGGCACATTCTGGCAGCCCGATATCGAGTCGATCATCGCCACCCGGCCCGACTTGGTCGTGACACAGACGTTCGAGCAACACAGAGACCTGGTCAGACGGCTGCAATCCATGGGCTATGAGAGCCTGATGGTCGATGTGGACACGGTCGCCGGGCTGTTCGACGGGATTGTCACGATCGGCCGGGCTACCGGCGCGGCGGTGCAAGCCCGGACGCTGTGCCAGACCATGCGGGCGGAGGTGGATCGGCTCGCCGCCGCGACCGCCGGGCAGCGTCGCGTGAAAGTGCTCTGGGTCGTGCAGAGGGAACCTCTCCGCGTGGCCGGGCGAGCCACCTTCGTCAATGAGATGATCGAACTGGCCGGAGGCGAGAACGCCATCGGTCCGACCCTGCACGTCTATCCCGCCATCGGCGCCGAGCAGGTGATCGCTGCGGCGCCCGAGGTCCTCATCGAGCCGGCCATGCTGCCGGAGATGATCGATGAGCAGCGAATCCAGGCCATGTCGTACTGGAGCCGCTTCGCGAACGTCCCGGCCGTCCAGGCGGGACGAATCCATGTGATCGACGGCGACATCGTCTCCCGGCTGGGGCCCCGCCTGCCTGCCGCGATCCGGACGATCGCCCAGTGTCTTCGGCCGGACCTGTTCGGAGGTTGACTCGTGCACCCGCCCCTGACGCCCCAGAAGCTGTTGTTGCGGACGAGCCTCGCCGGAGCACTGCTCGTAGCGATCCTGCTGGGCTGCTCGCTGGTCGGTCCCCAGGCGATCTCGCTGAAGGCGGCGTTCCACGGACCCCAGATCGGCGGGACGCCCAACCCCGACTACGAGATCCTCGTGCGAGTCCGCATCCCTCGCGTTCTCCTGGCGGCCATGGTGGGAGCGGCGCTGGCGGCATCGGGCGTCATCTTCCAGGCCCTGTTGCGCAATCCACTGGCCGACCCTTACATCCTCGGCGTCTCCAGCGGGGCGGGCCTCGGCGCCATGCTCGCCGTGATTGGCGGCCTGAGCTGGACGCTCTGGGGCCGATCCCCCATCGCGCTGTTCGCGTTCATCGGGGCCCTGGGCACCGTCTGGCTGGTCTGGGGCATCGGCCGGGTCACCGGCAAGTACCAGGTCACCGGCCTGCTCCTGGCCGGCGTCGTCGTCAACGCCTTCTTCTCGGCGATGATCATGTTCCTGATTTCGATCGCCAGGAGCCAGCAGCTCTATGCGACCATCTTCTGGCTGATGGGCAACATGACGGAGGAGGACTGGCTTGTCCTCTGGGTCGGCGGCGGCTGCATCCTGGCCGGGATCGTGTCGCTGTTCTTCCTGGGCCCGCAGCTCAACATCCTCAGCGTGGGCCGGCAGGACGCGCGGAGCATCGGCGTCCCGGTCGAACGGGTCGAGCTGGCCGCCTTCGCCATTTCCGCGTTCATCACCGCCGCGGCGGTCAGTCTCAGCGGACTCATCGGATTCGTCGGCCTGATCGTGCCCCACGCGGTCAGACTCGTCTTCGGGCCGGATCATCGCCAACTCATTCCCTTGAGCGGTCTGGTCGGCGCGATGTTCCTGGTCGTGGCCGACACGGTCGCGCGAATGGTGGTGGCACCGGCGCAATTGCCGGTCGGCGTCGTCACGGCCATGATCGGCGGGCCGTTCTTCCTCCTCCTGCTCGTAGCGCACAGCAAGAAGGTGTACTGGGCGGCATGACAGCGGCGATCCAGGTCAATCAGGTGTCCTTCCGTTACAGCCCGCAAAGGCAGGTCCTCAGCGGCATTGACCTGAGCGTCCGCGCCGGGACCTTTCTGGCAGTGGTTGGGCCGAACGGCGTGGGCAAGAGCACACTCATTCAGGTCATGGCGGGGATGCTCAAACCCCGGTCCGGCTCGGTGCTCCTGGAGGGCAAGGACCTGCGTTCGTACGGCGTGCGCGAGCTGGCCAGGAAGGTCGCCCTGGTTCGTCAGGAGTTCGTTCCGGCCTTCGGCTTTTCGGTCTACGAGACGGTCCTGATGGCCAGAACGCCCTGCTACGGGCAATGGGGCTTCGAGAGCCGGGAGGACCGCGAGCAGGTCGCCAAGGCCCTCGAACGAACCGACACCGCCAGGTTCGCCTCCCGAGCCCTGGGCAGCCTCAGCGCGGGCGAGCGACAGCGGGTCTTCATCGCCAGGGCCCTGGCGCAGAACACGCCCATCCTCCTTCTGGACGAGCCCACGTCCTTCCTCGATCTCAAGCACCAGGTGGCCATTTACGACCTCCTGAAGTCGATCCAGCAAGAGACAGCCGCGACCATCATCGCGGTGACCCACGACATCAACCTGGCCTCGCAGTACTGTGACGAAGCCTTGCTGCTCTATCCGGTCGCCGGAGAGGTCGCCCCCTCGGAGCCCGCTCCTCACCCCACCCGTCACCGCGTCGGTCCGACCCGTGAAATCCTGACCCCCGAAGCAATCCAAAGTGCGTTCGGCGTCGCCATTTTCTCCGGCGTCATCGGCAAGGAACGTTTTGTCGTTCCTCTGGGCTCCCACGCCAAGGACGCCAACATTCCACGGTCGTCAGACGTATAATAGTCGCGGCCTTCAGAAGAACCGCAAGCCCTTATCGGACGGCGCAGTGATGCCCCGCGCCGACCTTGTGGGTCCGGCGATCGGCGATTGATAAAGGCTTTTTTCGTGAAATTGGGCTATGAATGAGGACGTCCACATGGTATAATACGGTGTTCGGTTGATGTGATCATACGTAGCTGTACGCATGTGAGAGGTGGATACGGAAGTGGCTGAGAGAAAGAAGAAGACACCGAAGAAAGCCGACGCACAGGAGCAGAATCCGAAATCCCCCCTGAGCGAGAAGGAGATCGCGGCTTTTAAGGCCATGCTCCTGCAACGACGCCGAGAAATCCATCAGAATGTCCATGTCATCGAGGGGGAGACGCTCAGGAAGTCGAGGCTGGACGCCAGTGGTGATTTGTCGAGTATGCCGATCCACATGGCAGACCTCGGGACCGACAATTTCCAGCAGGAGTTCTCGCTGGGGTTGATGGATAGCGAGCGACGGCTTATCGCCGAGATCGATGATGCCCTTCACCGCATAGAAGCTGGCACTTACGGCATCTGTGAGGGCACGGGCAAGCCGATCGCCAAGGCCAGGCTCGAGGCACAACCCTGGGCCCGGTATTCGGTCGAGTACGCCAGGCTGATCGAGCAGGGACGCGTCGAGGAGGCGGAATAGAGAACAGGCGATCTCGAGGTCCAGGATAGGAGCCGGATGCCAGACCGAGATGGGATGAAGAACGACCAAGGGAACACGATGGGTTTCACTTGCCCCACGTGCAAGCGGCCGGTGAGAGTGTCCCGGCAAGAGGGCGAGGGCCTGCCCCGGTTCTTTCCTTTCTGCTCCGAGCGATGCAAGCTGGTCGATCTGGGCGCCTGGTTCAACGCCGACTACCGCATCGCGGGCAAGTCCGGCGGGGACACCGAGGCATCTCTCGACGGCGATCCCCCCGTTGCGTCCGGGAATGACGCCGATTGAGCCGGCCTCCCAGTAGACACTCCGGCCGTCACGCGGTACCATAGCCATGGTTTGCCTGATTGATCCGTGTTGCAGCGATGCGGTCCGGTGGTCTTGAAAGGAGGCAGCATGGTCCACGAGCGAGAATCCCTGTCGCCGCTGAAGAGCTTTCTCTTCCCTCACATCTTCCGTTCATTTCGCATGGCAATCCAACCCTCGCGGCTGACGATCGCGTTTGCCGCTCTGCTGGCGATCTGCCTGGCCGGGTGGATCATGGACCTGAGCCAAACGGTGGTCGTCTTTGCCCAAGATCAAGTGGCACTCCCCGGAGGAATCGCGGGCCGACGGCCTCAAGGCGGGATCACCGAATTGAACGCCTATCTGCGTTCCCCGGCGCAGTTCCGAAGTCTCGTCGATTCGCCGCCCTCCTCGCACACAAAGACCGGCGTGTTCAATGCGCTGGGCGGCTTCGCGGACGCAGAGCTTCAGACCGTAACGACCGCCCTGCTCTCACTGGACATCCGTCAGTTCGTTCGGAGTCTCGTGAACAGCATCCAGCGGTCCGCCCAGGCCGTGATCTGGGCCTTCACCTACCACACGCTCTATAGCCTGATCTTCTTCGCCGTCGCCCTGGTCGTCCTCTCCGCGGCCGGAGGGGCGATCTGCCGCCTGACCGCCCTGCAGTTTGCTTCTGGAACACATCAGGGTCTCCCGAATGCATGCCGCTTCGCCAGGAAGAGACTGGCAAGCCTCGTCGCGGCGCCGGTCGGTCCATTGGTCATCGCGTTCCTCCTGGGTCTTCCGATCCTCCTGCTGGGCGTCATCGGCAACATTCCCGTCGCCGGCGAACTTCTCGCCGGCTTGCTTCTGCCCCTGGCCCTCCTCCTGGCCCCCTTCATCGCGGTGATCCTCATCGGCGAAGCGGCGGGATTAGGGTTGATGTTCCCCGCCGTCGCCTACGAGGATTCCGACTTCTTCGACGCGGTCGGGCGGTCTTTCAGCAGCGTCTACGCCAAGCCCTGGAGGCTCGGTTTCTATACTCTCCTGGCCACGGTTTATGGGGCCGTCTGTCATCTCTTTGTCCGTCTTTTCGCCTGGGTCCTGCTGTGGGTCACAGGGTGGTTCCTCCAACTGGGCCTGAGCGACGCGAAGTCTCGCGCAATCTGGCCGGGAGCGCATCCCGCCGATGTCATCGGGACCGTCGGTGCGCCGCAGGCATGGTCCCTCTGCGCGGGGGCGTTTCTGGTCCGGATGTGGACCTTCGCAATCACCGGGCTGACCGTGGCCTTCCTCATCAGCTTCTATTTCACGGCCAATACGGTCATCTACGCGCTCATGCGCCGCCATGTCGACGGGACCGAACTCGAGGAGGTATACGAGGTGGCCGATGAAGACTCGCGGCAGGAAGCGGGCCGTGTTGGCATGGCCTCCGCCAGTCCCGAACCGGCGGACGCAACGTCCGAATAACCGCACTTCATTCCGCTGCGACTGAACTTGCCCTGGACCTGTGCCGATGATAGGCATAGACCCGTGTGATGGTCTGCTTTGCCACGGGCCCCGAAACGGCCGTTGATGCGGAAACCAAGTGCGATGCCGGGAGAATATGTCCGATCCACACGCTGAAACCCACGCACAGCCCGACGAGGGCGGGCGCTCGGGTCGCGCGCCCTCGCCCGCCGGCTTCCTGCTGACGTTCCGCAAACCGCTGATCATGCTGGCCCATATCGCGGCCTTCGCCGCCTCGCTGATGTTCTCCTTCCTGGTCACGAACAACATGCAGTTTCGCCGGGACTGGATTGTAAGGCAGTACCCGTTTCTCCTGCTCTTGGCGCTGGTGATCAAACTGCCGGTCTTCGGGGCCTTCAAACAGTACCGAGGCTGGTGGCGGTATGTGAGCATCTCGGATCTGCTGGGCATCCTGCGGGCCTCGCTGGTCAGCACACTGATCCTGGTGGCGCTGTGGTTCATCGTCATCCTGCAGGTCCCCGCGGTCCGGCGGGCCCTGCCGCCGGGGATCGCCGCCATCAGTCAGGGCGTGTTCATGGCCGACCTGTTCTGCACGATCCTCCTGCCGGCGGGGCTGCGAATGATCACCCGCCTGTATCACGAGGAGTTTCGCACCAAGGAAAGCCGCCGGCTGACGCGGTTCCTCATCGTCGGCGCCGGCAACGCCGGCGAGGGGCTTCTTCGCGAGATTCTCCGCATGCCGGTCACCCGATACGAGACGATCGGACTGATCGACGACGACCCCATCAAACAGGGAACCAGCATCCACGGCATCCCCGTCCTGGGCACCGTGCCGGAGCTTCCCCGGATCTGCAGAGAACGCAACATCGAGGAGATCGCCATCGCGATCCCTTCGGCCACCCGCCAGCAGCTCCGCCGGGTCATCCAGGTCTGCGAGGGCGCCCAAATCCGATTCCGAACCGTCCCCTCGATCACCGACATCGCTTCGGGCCGACTGCGAGTCTCCGAGATCCGCGACGTGGACATCAACGACCTGCTCGGCCGGGAGGTCGTGCAACTCGACCTGGACCGAATCGAGGCGTTCGCCCGGGACAAGGTCATCCTGGTCACCGGGGCCGGCGGCTCCATCGGTTCGGAGATGTGCCGCCAGATCTGCCGCTTCACCCCCAAGCTTCTGCTGCTCGTCGAACAGGCGGAGAACCCGCTGTTTTACGTGGAGCGGGACCTGCGCCGCGAATTCGCCGACGTGCGGACGAAGCCCCTGATCTGCGACATCACGGATCGGTCCCGGGTCGAGGCGATCTTCGCGGAGTACGGACCGCACGTAGTCATCCACGCCGCGGCGCACAAGCATGTGCCCCTGATGGAACTCAACCCAAGTGAGGCGGTCAAGAACAACGTGCTGGGCACGCGGACCGTCGCCGACGCGGCGGACCGGCACCGGGCCACGCACTTCGTCATGATCAGCACGGACAAGGCGGTGAACCCGACCAGCATCATGGGTTCGTCCAAACGGATCGCGGAGATGTACATCCAGGACCTGGGCAAGACGAGCAGGACGCAGTTCATCACCGTGCGGTTCGGCAATGTCCTGGGCTCCGAGGGCTCGGTCGTCCCGATCTTCAAGAAGCAGATCGCCGAAGGCGGGCCGGTCACGGTGACGCATCCCGAGATGAAACGCTACTTCATGACCATCCCGGAGGCCAGCCAGCTCGTGCTCCAGGCCGCCAGCATGGGCCAGGGAGGGGAGATCTTCGTCCTGGACATGGGCGATCCGGTCAAGATCGTGGACCTCGCCAAGGAACTCATCACGCTCAGCGGCTTTCGGCCCGGCGAGGACATCGAGATCGTTTTCACCGGCCCTCGTCCCGGCGAGAAGCTCTTTGAAGAACTGCGGATCGAAGGCGAAGACATGCAGCGGACCCGCCACCCCAAGATCAGCATCTGGAAGAACATCCCCATGGACCGCACCGCCCTGCGGGCCGGGATCGACGATCTCATCGAGCTGGCCTGCCAACCCCACCAGACGCCCGGGGCAATCGCGGCCGGGATCAAGGATCTCGTCCCCGAGTACATAACGACCGTTGCCGCCGAACCCCGGGCCTGACGTCCCCGGCCATGCACCGGCCGGCCAACACCATCAGATCCCCGCCATCGTCCAGATTATCGCTTTGCGGCCTTTGGCCTGAACGCGAACGAAGCGTTCGCTCGCGGACCTGGGTGTTGCGCAGGGGCGTGCAACGCCCCTCCATGCTGGTGGCCCCAATGCGCCAGACTCCCGACGCCCTCGACGCAAATCGCCGCTGCGCGTCGGGGCGTCGGAATCCGCATCCGTTCGTCGCCGCGATTCCGTGAAGAACCACAAAAAAAGCCGCTCTTGGGAGCGGCTTGGGAACTCGGAACTCTCTCGATCTCAGTGCTGGTAGCCGTTGCTTGCGGCCGAATCTCCGGGAGCGTAGCTATCCTGTGTCATGTTCTCCCGCGGATGGGCGTTGTCGTAGACTTCCTTGAGCTTCCTGGTCGTCAGGTGCGTGTAGACCTGGTTGGTCGAGAGCGAGTGGTGGCCCAGCAGCTCCTGGACGCTTCGCAGATCCGCGCCGTTGTTGAGCATGTGGGTCGCGAAGCTGTGCCGCAGCGTGTGGGGGCTGATCGCGGGATCCAGGCCGGCTTGCTTCAAGTACTTGTCCATCTTTCGGCGGACGCTTCGCGTGCTCAGACGCTGCCCGTGCTTGTTCACGAACAGCACCTTGGAATCGAAGTGGCTGTTGCTCTGGGCCCGCCGATTGCGGTACTCCATGTAGTGTTGAATCGCCTGGAGGGCCGAGGAACTGATCGGAGTGATGCGTTCCTTCTTGCCCTTGCCGCGGATGTGGATCACTTCGCCCAGGAAGTCGATGTCGTCCATGTTCAGGCCGACCAACTCGCTGACGCGGATGCCGGTGCTGTAGAGCGTTTCGAGGATGGCCCGGTCGCGGGCGCCCAGCCACGAATCCGTCGGCGGAGTCTCGAGCAGTCTCTTGACCTCTTCGAACTCCAGGAAGCGAGGCAGCTTCTTCTCCTGCTTGGGAGTGCGGATCGCACTGAGCGGATTGGAATCGCGACGGCCGGTCTTGACGACGAACTTGTAGAAGCTCCGCAGCGTCGCCAGCTTGCGGGCGATCGTCGCCTTGGAGTAGCCCTTGTCGTTCAAGAAGGCCAGGTAGGTCCTCGCCTCGTCCACATCGACGGCCAGCAGCTTCTGATCCACTTCCTGCTCGGTCTGCGTGGCGACCGCGGTGGCGACGCCGCCGTCCTGGTGCCCCAGATGCGTCAGATCGGAAGAGGAGCTATCCGACGAGGTGTTCAGCAGGAACTCGGAGAATTGGGCCAGGTCGGCACCGTAGCACTTGGCCGTGTGCTCCGAGAATCGCTTCTCAAACTTCAGGTAGCGAAGGAATTGTTCAACGATCGCACTGCTTTCGTCCATAGTCCACCTGTTTATCTGATCCATCGGCATCATCGACCACCTTTATCCATGACAAGTGACGATTAGTGATTGACTGTTCGCGATCGACAATCCAGGACACACAGCACAGAAATCGCGAAGAGTAAGTGTTCCATTCTCAAGGCGCTGCCCGGACGTCCGACCCCTCCTGCAGGAGTTGCTCTGCACAGCCGATCAGAGACTGCGTCAGCTTGAAACTGATCACAGCCGCATCGAACCAGTCGAAGTCCGTTCGCTTGTCCTTCACCTGGTCGATCAAGGCGTCGAGAAGCTCGTCCTCCCGCCCTTGTTCGTAGCGGAAGATGTACTTCTCCGCGCCCTTGTTGAGCACAAGTTGCCTCTGCGGTCTTTTCATTGAGTACGCCTTACGAGTGACGTTCGCCGCGGAACGCCACGCCTGCGAGGCTCTTTCGCGACCGCGACAGCCTCGCGGGGCCTCGTCCATCCACGTGCCGAGTGGGCTCCGCGAAACGTTACAACGCTTTTATCGGCCAATGGAACGTCCGGCTTTACAAAAAGTGGACGTCGGCACGGTCCATATATGCGGTCCTTCAGCGGAGATTGTCACGTGCGAGGACTCCCGTCGCGCCGGCCGAACGACCTACGGAGCGTCCGGACGGATGTGAAAATAGGCAACTCCCCCCCGCCGTTCCGAGATGACGGCCCCGGTCTGCTGCAGCCGGGAAACGTACTTGACAGCCTCGTTTCGGGCGATTCCAAGGCCGCAACAGATGTCCTCGATGGTGCAGGGCCGGCGTTTCAGCACGGAAACGATGTCCGCCTCGGTCCGCATCTCGTGGCGGTCGGCCGGCCCGGACGGGGCCTCCCCGATCACTTCGCAGACCCCTCCGATTTGTTGTGCGATCCGGTCGAGAACCTCACGCGGAACCGCCACAACATCCGGCTCGGCCGGGGGGCGGACCGCGGTGTTCAGATGGACCTTGTCGGGCCGGATCCGCTCGATCAACCCCTTGATCCGCTCAACCTGCTCGGCGCCGGTGTTCACGCCGGCGATCAGGAACACCTCCAGCCAGATCTGTCCGGAGTACTCCTTGCGGAACTGTTCCATTCCCCAGACCAGTTTTTCGATGGTGATGTCGCGATTCGGACGGTTCACCGCCTCGAACGTGGCGGCGTCGCCCGCGTCCAGCGACGGGGCAACCACGTCGGCCTTCGCGCATTCGGCCCGCACATCCGCGCGATAGAGCAGCGTGCCGTTGGTCAGAATCGCCACCGGGATGTCCGTGAGTCGGCGGATCCCGTCGATCAGGTCACCCAGACGGGAGTTGAGCGTCGGCTCGCCCGAACCGCCCAAGGTGATGAAGTCCGCCTTCAGGCCGGCTTCGATCTTGCCTCGGATCTCGGCCAGGACCGCGTCGATGTCCACGAAGTCCGCCCGCTCCACGCTGCTGCGGGTCGTGCGGCCGAGCTGACAATAGACGCAGTCGAGAGTGCAAATCTTGGGCGGCACGATGTCCACGCCCAGACTCATGCCCAGCCTGCGAGAAGGAACCGGGCCGTAGGTGAACGACGTTTGTTGTTCTTTCTCAGCCATGGACGATCTCGAAAATGCCCTTGCAGGCGATAACCAGGTCTTCCAGCCAATCCAGCGGTATCATGGTCGCCGCGTCGGATAGCCCCTTTTCCGGCTCGGGATGGACCTCCAGGAACAGGCCGTTGACGCCCGCGGCGACCGCCGCCTTCGCCAGCAGAGGCGCCATCTCGCGACGCCCGCCGCTGGACGAGCCCAGACCACCGGGCTGCTGCGTGCTGTGCGTCGCGTCGAACACCACGGGGCACCCGAACTGCTGCATGATCGGGATGCCGGTCATGTCGTTGACCAAGCGGTTGTAGCCGAAGAAGGTCCCCCGCTCGGTCAGAATCACTTTGTCGTTCTTGCACGAACGGATCTTGTCGGCGACGTTGCCCATCTCGCTGGGGGAAACGAACTGCCCCTTCTTGACACTGATCGGCCTGCCGGTTTCGGCGCAGGCGACCAGCAGATCGGTCTGGCGACACAGAAACGCCGGGATCTGGAGGCAGTCGACCGTCGCGCCGGCCTCGGCCGCCTGGGCCGGCTCGTGGATGTCCGTCATCACAGGCAGTCCGCTTTCGGCCCGGACCTTCGCCAGAATCCGCATGCCTTCGGTCAGACCCGGGCCGCGGAAGCTCGAATGACTGCTGCGGTTGGCCTTGTCGAAACTGGCCTTGAACACGATCGGCACACCCGTCCGTTCAGAGATCTGCACCAACCGCGAGGCGATGTCGAGACACAAACGCTCGCTCTCGATCACGCACGGCCCGGCCATCAGAAAAAGCGGCGCCCCAAGCCCCACCTCCACGTTGCCGATCTGGAAACTCGTCCCTGTCGCCATACCTATTGCTGCCATCTCACCTTCTTCAAGAACACGCGTCCGCCGCTGGAAACGGCGTCAGCACGTAGGGTGGGCTCTTAGCCCACGCGTCAAGATCCGCCGCGAGTCAGGAACGCGCGGGCCAAGAGCCCACCCTACATTTCTGTCACAAGTAGATTTCGCGTTGTTTCATCCCCAACTCAGTCAGCCGCTCGCCGATCATGCAGGCGTAGCTGGCCATGATGTGCGGCGAGCCGGACAATCCGAGCATCGCCTGCACGCGCCAGATCGCGCCCGAGTCCGGCCCTTCGATCTCCACGAACACCCCCACAAGCGGAAGTTCGTCCAGCGCCACCTCGCAGCCCTGCAACTGCCAGAGACGGCGTCTCTTGTTGAACGCCAGGGCCTTGGCATAGCCGAGCGAGCCCAGGAGCAGGTCCATCGCCTCGGAGTCACTGACCTCGGTCTCGAGCTCGACGCGTCTTTTGTAGTCGTCCTGCTCCTTCGGGCCTTTGTACGTCAGGATGGACCGGTCCCGCCCGTCTTTTCTGTCGGACCGCAGACGCAGGGCCTTGTCGGCATGGGTCAGGTCCCGGCCGGGGGTGTCGTAGTAGCGATCCGTCTGGATCGTCTCGCGCAGAAACGATGCGCCGCACCGGACGAGACTCTCCTCGACCGGCGCCAGCGAATCGACCTTGAGCTTGGCTTCGATCTCCAAATGCATAGGACCGTCACACCACGACGTTCACCAGCCTGCCTTTGACCACGAGCACTTTCTTGGGCGTCTTGCCTCCCAGCGCGGCGACGACCTTCTCGCCGGCCAGCGCGACCGCCTTGACCGTCTCGTCGTCGGCCTCCGCGGCCACCACGATGCGGTCCTTCACCTTGCCGTTGACCTGAACCGCCAGTTCGAGCTGCTTCTCGCGAGCCAGCTCTTCGTCGTACTGCGGCCACGGCTCATACGCCAGACTGCGGTCGTGCCCGAGCCGCTGCCACAACTCTTCCGCGATGTGCGGCGAGAAGGGCGCCAGGATCAGGACGAACGACTCGACCACGGACCTGGGCCGAACTTCCTTGCGGGCCAAGTGGTTCACGAAGATCATCATCGCGCTGATGGCGGTGTTGAATCCGAACGACTCGACGTCGCCGCCGACCTTGCGAATGGTCTGGTGCAGCAGACGCAGCGTCTCTGCGTCCGCCTGGGCGTCGCGAACGGCCGGGTCGAGCTCGCCCGTCTCTTCGTTCACGACCATTCGCCAGACCTTCTGGAGAAATCGGTACACGCCCTGAACGCCCTGCATGCTCCACGGCTTCATCGCCTCCAGCGGCCCCATGAACATCTCGTACAGCCGCATGGAGTCGGCGCCGTACTCGGCGATCACAGCGTCGGGGTTCACCACGTTGCCGCGGGACTTGCTCATCTTCTGGCCGTCCTCGCCGAGGATCATGCCCTGGTTGATGAGCCGGGTGAACGGCTCGGCCGTCGTGACATAGCCTCGGTCGTACAGGAACTTGTGCCAGAATCGCGAGTAGAGCAGGTGCAGCACCGCGTGCTCGGCCCCGCCGATGTAGAGATCCACCGGCATCCAGGACCGCTCCTTGACGGGGTCCCAGCCCTGCCGCGGGTTCTTCGGATCGATGTAGCGCAGGTAGTACCAGCAACTGCCGGCCCATTGCGGCATCGTGTTCGTCTCCCGCCGGGCCGGACCGCCGCAGCAGGGGCAGGTCGCCTGGACCCAGTCGGTCGCTTTCGCCAGAGGCGGCTCGCCGCTCACCGGGGGCGTGTAGTCGGTCACCTCCGGCAACGTCAGCGGCAACGCCGACTCCGGCAGCGATACAACCCCGCACGTCGGGCAGTGCACGACCGGGATGGGCTCGCCCCAGTACCGCTGCCGGCTGAACAGCCAATCGCGCAGCTTGAAGTTGATCGCCTTGTTGCCCAGGCCTTTCTCGGCAAGCCACGCCGTGATCCTGCTCTTGGCCTCGGGCGTAGGCAGCCCGGTGATCGAGACCTCCGGCCCGGTGGAGTTCACCGAGACCCCGTCTCCCACGAAGCCATGCCAGTCGGTCGCCGCGTCGGGCGGCTGAACCACCTGAATCACCGGCAGGCTGAACTTCCGGGCGAATTCGAAGTCGCGCGTGTCGTGGGCCGGCACCGCCATGATCGCGCCGGTGCCGTAGCTGGCCAGGACGTAGTCCGCGATCCAGATGGGGATCTTGTCCCGATTGACCGGGTTGATCGCGCAGTTGCCGGTGAAGACACCGGTCTTCTCTTTGTCGAGCGAGGTGCGCTCCAATTCGCTCTTGCGGGCGGCCTCGGCCCGGTAGGCCTGCACCGCGTCGCGCTGCTGCGACGTCGTGATGCTCTCGACCAGCGGATGCTCGGGCGAAAGCACCATGTACGTGGCGCCGAAGAGCGTGTCCGGCCGGGTCGTGAACACGCGGAGCTTCCGCCCCGCCGCCGGACCCTCGGCGATCTCGAAGTCCACCTCCGCCCCTTCGCTTCGACCGATCCAGTTGCGCTGCATCTCCTTGATCGACTCGGACCACGTGACGAGCTTGAGGTCTTCCAGCAGCCGGTCGGCGTAGGCCGTGATCCGGAGCAGCCACTGCCGCATCGGCCGACGGACCACGTTCTCATGTCCCTTGCGGTCGCATTTGCCGTCCTTGACCTCTTCGTTGGCGAGCACCGCCTTGCAGCCCTCGCACCACCAGACGGGAACCCAGTTCTCATAGGCCAGGCGCAGATCCGACACGGTCTTGCGGACGAAGGCCTGCCGCTGCTGCGGGTCGCCGCCGGCCGCCTGCGCCGCCTTGTGCCACGACGTCAGAAACGCGCTGCTTTCCCATTCGTTCCTGCGCCGCGGCTTTTCCTCCAGCGCGTCTTCGAGGAGTGAAATGTCCGCCGCTTTGCCCCACGAGGGATCGTAGTAGCTGTTGAACAGCTTCAGGAAGATCCACTGGGTCCACTTGTAATAAGCCGGGTCGGTGGTGTCCACCTCGCGGTCCCAGTCGTAGGAGAAGCCCAGCATCTTGATCTGGCGGCGAAACGTGTTGATGTTCTTTCCGGTCGTGATCGACGGATGCGTCCCGGTGTCGATCGCGTACTGCTCGGCGGGCAGGCCGAAGGCGTCCCAGCCCATGGGGTGCAGCACGTTGAACCCCTTCATCCGCTTGTAGCGCGCGACGATGTCGCTGGCGGTATAGCCCTCGGGATGTCCCACGTGCAGACCCTGGCCGCTCGGATAAGGGAACATGTCCAGAACGTAGTACTTCGGCCGGGAGCCGTCGTAGTCGGGGACCTTGAACGTTTTGTTCTGGTCCCAATACGCCTGCCATTTCCGCTCGATCGAACCGAAATCGTAAGTGCCCTGCTTTCCACTCATCGCTGTCGGAAACCTCTTTCAAAACCCGTCGCGCCGCGTTCGTCCGCAGCGCGTGATGCGATCCCGTGTCCGGTTCGCCGGACCATCCGGGGGCCATCCAGTCCCCGCACGCCGAGCCCGCCCGACGGCGAAGACCGTAGCTGCACAAAGACGGATACTATACTCGATCCACGTTCGCCCGTGTAGGGAAAGTTGCGGCCCGCGCCCGGGAAATGCCGATGGCGGCGTCGAGACCGAAAAGGTCCTGACGCCGCCATCGCGATATCCGGTCGAACCATGGTCGAATCGGAGGATCGATTCGACTCGTTCCAAACGCAGGTTAGAGCGAGAAGCCGAAGAAGCTCGTCATCGCCGAGGCCATGGGGCTGCTGA
The DNA here is from genome assembly GCA_012517265.1 of Planctomycetota bacterium. Taxonomy (GTDB): domain Bacteria; phylum Planctomycetota; class Phycisphaerae; order Sedimentisphaerales; family Anaerobacaceae; genus PLanc-01. The sequence continues at coordinate 19,108 of JAAYVJ010000109.1, forward strand.
CGATCGTGAAAGGCTTGTCGCTCACGTCGTACACCGCCGGACGCGTCTTGCTCGACACCCGCACCAGAGCCTGGGGAGCGTCCACGAGCGGGACGAGCCACTTGTAGCTGCCGGTGTTGCCCACGTTGGCCGGGTAAGTCTCGGTCCACGAATGGCCGTTGTCGATGGAGAACTCCACGCGGACGGGCTCGGTCACGCTGGTGCTCTCCCACTTGACGTCCACGATGTCGCCCATCGCGAAGGCCTCGTCGCCGTTGGGCGCCAGCACCTTGAGAGAGGCTCCGGCGGCCGGGGTGACGACGGATCGCAGCTTGCCGAGGCCCTGGCTCGCCCACCGGTTCGGCGCGCCGAACGTGCTGAAGTCGGCGCCGTCGTCGTAATCGGTGGAAGCGGCGGTGATGGTGGCGTCCGGATCGGCTTCCAGGCGGAAGATTTCGGTGCCGCTGACGCCGCTGACGGGGCTGATCCCTTCACCGGCGGGCCCGAAGACGATCTGGCCGGCCTTGTCGCGAATCCGCAACTGCCAGTTGGTGGCGCTGACCGGGAACGACGATTTCTCGATGTACAGGCCGTCGCCGTTGTTGTTGGCCTGCACGTTGATCCACCAGTCTCCGGCGGCGGGATTGTAGCTGACGTCGCTGGGCACGTCCTCGGAGACCGTGATGATCGTTCCGGCCCGCAGGTCCTGCCAGATCGGGTTGGCGGTCAGAACGAGCGTTTCGTCGAGGATCTTGTTCTCATAAATGTCCAGTTGCCAGCCGCGGATGTCGAGGTGGTCCTTGATGACGACCAGTTCGAACCAGTCGCCGCCGTTGCCGCGGACCCGGCCGAAGTAGCTGTCGGAGGCCCGGCCCCCGTCGTCGTCGGCCGAGGCGTTTCCGCCGTTGAGGAAGTCGTTGCTGTCGACGGCGTTGTACTCGTTCAGAATGATGTCCGCAGCCCGCCCGTTCACCGACAGCAGGGCCAATACGGCCAGGACGCTTGCGATCCTGTTGATGCTCATGATCCACCCTTTCCTTCTCTATAGATCAAGAAACTAAACGTCGGCCGCGCCCGCCGGGCTGCGGCTCTTCGTGTATCCACACCCGTCGCACCGCCTGCTACCGCCCCGATGGGGCCGGAGCCTGCGTTGCGGATGTCATCCGGGCCACCGGCATCGACAACGACCCGACTTCCCACATCCCGTCCGGACGAACCTGCATGACGTCCGTATCGCGGTAGAAATTCAGCGTCGCGATCACGTAGTCGGTCAAAGCGTCGGCCATCTCATTCTGGGCGTCGTGCAAATGCTGCAGGCCGTCCAAAACCCGCCGGCTGCTGACCCGGCCGTACTCCATCAGCAGATAGTTCTTCCCGATGCGTTCCCGGGCCAGCTTGAGCCCTTTGTCCAGGATCACATACCGCTCCGCGGTTTCCGTCAGCTTGCGGTAGGCATCGCGGATCTCCAGTCGGATGGTGTCGGCCATCTGATCGTAGTCCCGCTGCCTCTGATTGAGAACCGTCAATGCGTTGCGGTAGGCGACCTGCTCCGGAACGCGGTCCAAAGGCAGATCGACCGAAGGGCCCGCCGTGACGGCGCCCTGACCGTGGGAGTTGATGTCCACGGTGCCCGCCACGTTCAGCCCGGTCCTCAGACCGTCGGCCGCCACGTGGACGCCGCGCTGCGCGTCGAGGACCATATCGGCCTGATTGACCAGATCCAGGCGGCGCGAAAGCCCCGTCTCGATGGCCTCGCTGACCACGAAATCTGGCTGAGGGATGCCGCCCTTGAGAAGAGCTTCAAACACCCCGCGATCCAGTTCGAACTCGCTGGTGGGCGGCACGCCAAGCGTGATCTTGAACGCGTCGAGGAACCGTTCGTGCTCCTTCTGGGCCAGAACCCAGCGATCGCGGGCGCGAAGCCGTTCCTGCTCGATCCGGTCCAGCTCCTCGGACTCCAGCCTCGCGGCCCCGACGAGCTTCTCGACGCGGTCCCGAAGCGCCGTCAGGGACGTGTAGTACTCCTCGGTGTTGGCGGCCAGTTCCCTCTGTTCGAGGACCTCGTAGTACTGCGTGATCACCGAGACGACGAACGTCTTGCGGAAGCGGTTGAAGGACCGGATCTGGTACAAGGTGTTGCGTTTGGCCTGGGTCAGGGGTTCCAGGACCGCCATCCGGTCGCTGCCCCGCAACAGAGGCTGACTGACCGAAGCCCCGAACACGGAGGCGAAACCGTGGTCGCCCTGGCCGAGCAGGACGTCCACCCATTGGATGCCGACGCGCGTGCTGATCAGGGCGCCCGAGGCCAGAAGCCGATTGAAGCCGACGTTGGCCTCCGCCTGCAGGGCCTCGTCGGTCCCGTCGTTGGAATACAGGAGGCCCCCCCCGCCGAACAACTGCGTTTCATAGCCGTGACGGACGAGTCGCTGATTCAGGGCGGTCGTGAAGAGAAGTTCCTTCTGGCTCTGGTATTCGCGATTGTTGGCCGTGGCGATGGCGACCGCGCGGGGAAGAGTCAATACGCCGGGGACCGGCGCGTACCGGTCGATCGTCAGATCGTTCGGCGACGCAGGAACGTCGCCGACCCGGTAGTTGGCCTTGTAACCGAACGAGGGATCCCACTGGGAATCGATGATCTCATAGGCCTGCTCATCGGCGTCAACCTTGTAGTTGCGCTGCGAGCAGCCGGCCGCCAGGGCCGCCAAAACCACAGACATCGCCAGCAGTGCAGTACCTCTCATCGCGTTCATCACCCCAACCATGAATGGACCGGTCACAGCCCGCGGATGCCGACGAGCTCGCCCGGAATGATGGCCAGCCCCGCAGGGACTTCGATCACCACCGGCCTGCCCCACTGGGGGATGGTCGGACTGCGCCATAGCCTCTGCGGCATCAGCTCGATCGTCGGCCCGATGGACAGCACATGGGACTGGGCAATCTGGGCCGGGTACCGCATCTTCACAAGCTCGACGTTCATGTCCTGCTCCAGGAGCCCGATCTGCTGCTCGTTGGCGTAGGCGATGATCTCGGTCGGCTCGGTCTGGGCCACGGCCAGAATCGGATCGCCCGCAGCAACCACTTCACCTGCCCGTCGGATCGTCTCCTCGCCCTGCCTCTTGAGCAACGCTTCGTTGGCCTTTCCCGAAATCGGGATCACGACCCCGTCGATCGGGGACTTGATCTCGACGGCCATGCGGGCCTTGAGCGCCGCGATCTGCTCCTGCAACCCTTTGATCAGCTCCTCCTGCACCCTCGCCTCTTTGCGAATGGCCTCCAGAGCGTCATCGACGGAGGTCTGCGGCAACGTCTGGCGTTCGAATTCCTCCCGCCGGAGTTCCGCCTGGGTCTGGGCTTCCTTGGCCTGCTCGAGCTGCTCCTGGCACTCGTGGATCTTCTTGGCCGTGCTCTCGTAATCGATCTTGAGCTTCTCCAGCTCAAAGGCCACGACGACCTTCTCTTCGACCAGCTTTTCGGTGGCTCGGATCTGAACAGCCAGACTGTTCAGCAGGATCTCGGCATCGGCGATCTCCGTCTGCACTTTCAACACGTTCAGGCGGGCGGCCTCGGCGTCCACGGCGAACCGACGCTGGTTGTCCGCGTGGTTGATTTGGAGATCCGCGGCGTTGGCAAGCAGCTCTTCCTGCGTCGGGATCAGCGACGCCATCAGTCGGTCGATCTCGGCTGCGGCGGTCGCGATCTGGCTCTTGAGCTCCGTCTCGGTCATCCATTCGTCGGCCGGAACGGTGTTGAGGATGGCCAGCGTCTGGCCCGCCTTGACGGGCTGAAACAGCTCGACCGGAATGTCGGTGATGCGCGCAACGCAGTCGGACGCGATCTGACGAACCTCGCTCTGGGCGATGCCGACGATCTGGAAACTCTCCGACCGCTGGTAGAACAGCCAGCCCACGGCCGCCACAGCGCCCAGCCACACGATCATCGGCACCACATGACGCAGGTAGGAGCGTTTGACCATGTAATCCTTTTTCGCTTGCTTCTCTTTCATAGATGGTCGCCGTCGCTCAGACCTCGAGCAGCTTCTCCTGCATCGTCAGACTGATATTTTCCATCCCGTCCACCTTCTCCAGCTCCGAGATGAACTCCTCGTTCTTGGCGGTGTTCTTCACCATGATCTGGTAGGCGTATTCCGCCGGTCCGCCGAACCCGCTGTCCTGCGAGGAAATCAACGTGAAATTCCCGCAGAACCGCCGCAAGATGCCGGGCACCGGATGGTCGGTCCCGATCGGACCCCGCAGGCTGAACCGCAGGAAGCCATTGTGCGGCTCATGGGAGCCGAAGTCCGTGAAGTACAGATAGATCGCAATCAGGCCGAGGACCACCGTGCCCAGAATGGCCGTCAGGTAGCGGTGCGAGCCGCACGCCATTCCGATCACCAGCGACGCGAAGATGAACACGATGTCCCGCGTGTCCTTGAGCACGTTGCGGAAACGAACGATCGCCAGCGCGCCCATCAACCCGACCGCGGTGATGATGTTGTTGCCGATGACCGTCATCACCATCGCGATGACCACGCAGATCAGGATCAGCGACTGCACATAGGTGCGGGAATAGGACAGCCCGCTGTGCGTGATGTAATACACCCAGGCGATCGCCTGCCCGAGGACGAACGCCAGCAGCAGCGCCAACAGGACCGCTTGCGGGCCAAACGACGTGCCGCCCAACGGCGTCTCCTCGATCAACTGCCACCATCTATCCATTCCACACGCTCCTCATGGCCGGTCCGCAGAACCCCAGCCGGCTCGACTGCTCCATCGACGTGGCGAACTTCGAGATCGAACGGGCATCCAGATTGAAGAACCGCACCAGGCGGCTGAGCCACTCGGGATACACGCCTGTGAACTTGATCTCCAGAATCGCGTAGCCTTCCGTCAAGTCGTTGCGCTGCCAGCCGGTGCCGCCTAGGCGAACAGTCGGCTCGGCGCTCACTTTATAGCACAGCTCCCGGTCAAACGTTATCCTGACCCGGTTCTCCGACGTGCTCTCGTATGCCTCTCTCATGTACCGGATCAGGATCATCGGACCGGCTTGGACCGACGCGACGTAGAGCTGAAACTGGTTCAGCGCCTTTTCGTCGGTCGTATACCCCTGAGGAGGCAGCAACCTGCCCTGCAACAGGGTGGCGACATCCTGGTCCATGACCCGGGCCCGGCTCTTCATGATCACGCGGTTGATCCGCCGCTTGATCTCGAAGAACCGCGGGTACTCCGGCTCGTCGGTATAACTGCGGATCCGCAGCTTGAACCGGTTCTTTTGCCCCTGCTGGCTCTCCCGGCACAACTGCAAATCCTGCGAATCCAGATACAAACTGACAATCGGGTACATCCCTCCCCGTTGCAGCTTCGAATACTTGTCGTACTCGAGAAACGGGCGGATGTAGCTGGTGATCCTCGCAGCCTCGATCTCCGTCACGAGATATTTCATCTCGTATCGGCAGGCAAGCATGCCGTCGACGGCGGTCTTTTTCACCTGGGCAGGACGCGGCTTCTGTCCCGCCTTCGGGTCGGCCCCCGCGGCGGCAGCCGGCGCCACCGGTTGCCTGAGGGGAACCGTTCCCTGCCGCACGGAACCAGTCCGCGCGGTAAGGTCCGATACTCCCGGCCCTGTGTCAATCCTGCTGCTATCCACCTTGCTACATTTCCTTCTGCAAAACCTCGGAAGGGAGACCCCCCTCCGCAGGCTGGTGTTTCCGCCGACACCCTCTTCCGCACTGGCGGGCGGGGTTCGGCTACAACCCCAGTCCCTTGTCTATTTTAACACAACTGCGGGTTTCCAGTCAAGCAGTCTATTAGATCTGCGTTAGGGAAACCTGTCCTCACCAGGACCGCCAGGAGAACGCTCCCGTGGGCTGGGTCAATTCACCCCGGTCCCGAGCGGTTCGGCGTTGGCCGCCAGCGGGGTCGGGACCGACGACACCTCCATGAAACCCGTTCCGTCCGGATACCGGGCACAGGACTGATCGCCCGCCAGGCGGTCGATCGTGACCGAGTCCAGGAGGACGTGCCCGTTCGCGAGCGTGTCGAACAGCCAGATCGTCTCCCCTTGGGCCGAGAGCCTGAAGTTGGCGTGCAGCCCCGGCTCGTCTTGCCCGTCCTCATCGGCCCAGACCAGGAGGTACTGCCCCGGTCCCAGCACAGTCCCCTCGGGGAACTCCCACTTGAGCGGCTTGTCCGGACTGTCGCTCAGGTACATGCCGGCCAGGTCGACCGCCTGATCGCCGATGTTCTTCAGTTCGATCCAGTCGTCGTACTCGCCCTGGGGATCCACGATCACGGCCACGTTCTTGGCCATGACTTCGTTGATGACGATCCTGGAGAAGGCCGCGTGAGGATAGGTCACCAGATGGCTGTATACCTCGTGCTGGGCCCCTTGGGGGCTGTAGGCGACCGTCCCGGCCGAATCGGCCGACGCGGCCTCGACGTAATACCGAAGCACCGTCCCCGGCGGGTAGTCGCCCAACGCCAGGGAGTAGACACGCTGCGAAACCCCGTCCAGGGTCTGCACGCCCTGATCGACCATGGGCTCAGGCGAGAACAAGGCGAACGGCCCCGGCGCGACGTACAACTGGACCCCGGAGACCGCCACGGCGGTTCCGAGCCGGGCGGTGACGAGTACGCTCTGCCCGGTCTTCGTCTCGGTCACTTCCTGATCGACCGAGTAGATGACCGGAGACTGCCGGTTGACCTCGGCGTTGGCCAGGAGCGACGCCCGGCGATTCTGGACGAAGCTCTTGAGAGCTGTCACGCCCGAGTCGAACGCCTGCGTCGTGTACAGCTTCTTCGTGTCGGCCTTGACCTCCGCCTCGATCAAGGCCCGGTAGGCGTCGATCCTGGCGTTGAGCAGGTCCGGCGTGAAGTAGTCGTTCAGGATCGTTCGGACGTGGGCGAGATACCGTTGGCGGTACTTCGGAATCGCCATCAGTCGGTACATGATCGGCACCGCCGAGTCGTCGGCCCTGTAGAAGATGGACCAGTTGGCCGTACTCATGGACTCGTTGCCGTCATATTGCATCAGATGCATCTGGCCGGTCTCCGGCTCGTAGTAGAGGCCGTAGTCGCTGCCCCGCTTGTTGACGTAGCCGTCGTCGTCCTCGAAGATGATCTCAAAGGCGCAGAGCCACAGGGCCCCATCGACGTCCAGCACGGATTCCACCTTGTCGGCCAACTGCGCCAGAGGCGTGTTGTTCAGGACGTCGCAGGTGTGGATCAGGCTCGTCCACGGGTCCGCCTGATGAGTGCTCTTGAGCTCATAGGCCGACTGGTAGGCGGCCACGTTCGTGCCCTGCCAGGTCAACGCCGCGACCCCTGCGGTCACGCCCCCGCCCCCTTCGGCCATGCCCACCTCGCCGGCCGACCGCCGGATGGGAGTCACGCCGCCCCCCCCGGGGGTGGCCCCGCCGCCGGTGTTGCCCCCGCCCATGGCTCCCATCCCGTCGCCTCGCCATTGCGTGCCCTTGTTGCTCGGGAACCAGTCATTGAGGAACTGGGCGTTGAGCTGCTGAACGTTGGCGTAGACGCCCCAGTTCTCGCCGTTGATCACGAGCCTGACGAAATTGGCCTTGGCGCTGGGAACCTGCCGGCGGCAGGTGTTCGAATAGAGCACCTCCCGCATGAACGTCGCGTCGTTGTTGCAGTTGAGCAGGTTGAGCGTCTTGTACCCCATCAGACGCTGATCCGGGAGAGTATAGTCGATGGAGATGTTGAATGACTTCTTCTGGGAGTTGGCCGTCATCTGATACGAGGTGTTGCCCCGGAAACGCACGCCGACCCCTTCATACACCACGCCGTCCACCGTCAGCGTGGCCGCGATGTCCGTCTTGCTCTGATAGTTGCTCGTCAGAAGGGCGTACCAGTTCGTCTGCGCGAACTTCAGTTCCAGGACGGGCATCACGCCTTCGTCATACAGGTCAACCCCGCAGGCCTCGCAAGAGCCCCACAACACTGTCGCTGCAGACAGTACAACCAGCCACTTCGTCGTCATCTTGTACCTCCTCAATGGCCGCGCCGCCATTTCACACAATAGGTGTGCGCAACGACAGAATGGTTACAAAAACCCCCCCCGATCGAAGGTCATTGGCTGCCGCAATGCAGCAAGAAGGCCGCGAGAGACTTCGCGTGCCGGCGAAAGTCCTCCGCAGCCAGAGTCACGGTGCGCCACCTGCGGCTGCGGTCTCTCATGCGCTGGGCGTAATCCTCCAGCCGCAGACAGAAGAACATGTACCGATCCGGGCCCAGCACGAGCGGCTCATGCCCGTCCAGATCCACGTCCGCCTGCATGATCCGGTATGAGAAGACGAAGACCGCTTCGTGATCCGGTCCCAAAGCCCTCTTCCACATCCGCAGGCTTTTCACGTCGTCCCGGGGCACCCAGCATTCTAGGCCGGTCAAACCCGCGAGCGTCGCGCCGGCGAACGTGCGGCCCTTGACCTCGACAAGGATCTTTCGGCCCGATTCGGGGCGCAGTAGAAAGTCGAAGTTCTTGATTGATCCGGCCGCGGGTCCAAGTCGATGATGCTCCTCCCAGTGGACGTACGGAATCTGGTGATCGATCAGCCAGTTCTCGAACGCCTGCTCATAGTGATTGAGAGAGGAGTCTCGCATTCTCCCGGCACCTCGTCTGGGAGCTGGCGGTCGAAAACCAATCGCATCAGGAGTCCGCTCAAGAGTTCAAGCGAGCCAGGAACTGCTCCAAATTCACGGTCTCCTGGGCGCCGCCAGCCATGTCCTTGACCACCACCTCCCGGTGGTCCTTGTACTCCTGGCCTATGATGACGCACTTGCGCGCATTCTGCCCGGCGGCCTCTTTGAGCTGCTTGGAGAGCCCGCCCTGCTTATAGCTGAAATTGGCCGATCGCCCCTGGGAGCGGATTCGAGCCGTAACCTCGTACATGGCGTCCGCGAACTGCGGGGCCGCCAGCGCGACGAAATAATCCAGGCCCCGCTTGGGCATCTGCGAGGCGAGCAGGCCCCGCTGCTCCAGCAGAATCTCCAGGACGCAGTCGCCCATGCCCATGCCGGTGGCCGCGATGGCCGGGCCCCCGAAATCGCGAAGCAGGTTGTCGTAGCGGCCGCCGCCGCAGATGGCACGCAGCTCGCCCGCGATGTCGTGCACCTCGAATACGATGCCTGTGTAATAAGCAAGACCCCGCACGATGCCGGGGTCGAAACCGCAGAACTCCGCCACGCCCATGGCCTTGAGAACCGACAGAACGCTTCGAAGCTCGTCGAGCGCCTTGGTCAGAGCCTCGGTGGGCTGTGTGATCGCTGCAACGCCCTCCACCGACTCGAGGGCCATGAACTGGTGGATCTTCCCGGCCTGGTCCTTGTCCGGGACCTGCTCGGCCAGCAAGGCCTGGAACGTCTCCGGCGGCAGCTTGGCCTTCTTGTCCAGGACGGCATAGATGGGGTCCAGCCGCTCGGCGGGGATTCCGATGCTGGTCAGAACTGCCGCCAGAAGCCTTCGACTGGAGATCTTGGCGCGGACGTCCTTGCTGGTCAGGCCAACCGTCCTCAGGTAGTCGATCGTGGTGAAGATGATCTCGGCGTCGGCGTCGGCCCGGTCCTCCCCGATGATGTCGACGTTCCACTGGAAGAACTCGCGAAGGCGGCCCTTCTGGGGACGCTCCGCCCGGCACAGGCGGGGCACCGCGAACCACTTGATCGGCCGGGGAAGCGAGTGGATCTGCTGGTTGACCATGCGGGCCAGCGTCGGCGTGATCTCCGGCCGGATCGCCAGATCCCGCCCGCCGCGGTCCTGCAGGGAGAAGAGCTGCTCGACGATCTCCTGGCCGCTCTTGATCTGGTACATCTGGAGGTGCTCGAAGATCGGGCCGTCGTACTCCTCGAACCCGTTCCGCAGGGAGACCTTCTTCCAGCCGTCGATGATCCAGTTGCGCCGAGCCATTTGCTCCGGGTAGAAATCCCTCGTTCCTTTGACCGGCGGTATCTTCATGACTTGCGTCCCTTTGTATTGCGAATCTTCTCTTTCTCCGTGGCGTTGTTGTCGAACTTCACTCGGATATACTCCTCCATCTGCCTGTCGTCGGTGAAATGCAACTCGTAGTCGTAGTCGCCCTCGATGAAATCGCAGTCGGCGTGCTTGTACTTTCGGCAGATGGTCGGCCGGCGATCGTAGATGAGGCACTTGTGCGTCTTCTCCGACAGGTGGCGGCACTTGTTCTTGACGCTCAGGTACCAGTCGCCCTTCTCGACGAAGACGGAAATGTCCCGGTGGCACAGATACCATCGAATGTCGTCGTAGTCTTCCCGCGTCTCCGGCGTATCGAGCGGGAGCGCAAAATACCGACAGCACATCCCTGTGCACCTATCACACTGGCTCTTCTGGGCCATCCATATCCTTTGCAGAGAATCACAGTTGTCTTGGGACTACAGACTATATGCCCCCGGCCCGGCGTAGTCAAGGCAGGCACGAAGGGCGGCCCAGGCCCTCTTCACGCGTCGTTTCCCCCTCCGACCATGCCTTCCAGCCCCCTTTGCCCCAGAAAAGTCGCCGCACCGGGCCGGACCGGCGAGCATCGTAAATGCCTGTGTAGCAGAGAGTAACGCGGGCTTCGGCCGCCCGGAGACGTCGCCATCCGAACAATTTTTCAAGAAAATCCACGGAAAGCTGTTGACGCCCGCGTTCGCGACGGATACTATTACGGGCAGTTGATTTGACCACAGGCCCCCGCATAGTCTCGCTTCCTCTCCCTCATCAAAAAGCGGGGGCTTCTTTTTTACCTTGTGAGACCGCGTGGTGTGCAGGATGACAACACGAATCGCCGGCCCGATCATCCCCCTGAATCTCCTCATCCTCCTGTTGTGCATCGCTTCGTGCAGCCCCCGTGCAATTGACAAGTACACGGAGGCCGGGGCCGATCCCAACCTCAGTCCCGACTATCGCGACGCCGTCATCCCCCCCAATATCGCGCCGCTGAACTTCCGCATCCTCCAGGAAGGCGCCGCCTATTCGGTTACGATCCGCGCGGAGCAGGGGCAGCCGATCACCGTCTTCAGCCGGACGGGACAGATTCGAATCCCCCTTCGACCCTGGCGGGCCCTGCTCGACGCCAACAGAGGTCGCGACATCTTCTTCGACGTCTACGTCCAGGGCCGCGACGGCCACTGGCGACGCTACCGGCCTCTGGTCAACACGATCGCCCCCGAGCCCATCGACTCGACCCTCGTGTTCCGATTCATGAAACCGCTCTACAGTTGGTGGAAGGACATCGGCATTTATCAGAGGGACCTGACCTCCTTCGACCGGTCGGTCGTCCTGAGGGGCCGCTCCTTCGGGGAAGGGTGTCTCAACTGCCACAGCTTCGTGGGCAACAGCCCCGACACGATGACAATCGCCCTGCGAAGCGCGACCTACGGCAGCCACACGCTCATGGCCCACGACGGCCGGGTCGAGAAGATCGGCGCCAAATGGGGCTACACCGCCTGGCACCCCAGCGGCACGGTCGCGGTCTATTCCATGAACAAGGTCACCCAGTTCTTCCAGGCCGGCGGCCTGGAGGTCCGCGACGTAGTGGACCTGGACGCGGCCCTGGTCTGCTACCGCCTGAAAGACGGCAAGACCGGCGCCGCGCCGGACCTGGCGGACAAGAACGTGCTCGAAACCTATCCCGCCTGGTCGCCCGACGGCAAGTGCCTTTACTACTGCGCCGCGCCGATCCTGTGGAAGGACCGCAACACCGTGCCGCCGGAGAACTACGACAAGGTCAAGTACGACCTGAAGCGGATCTCGTACGACGTCGAGACGGATCGCTGGGGACAAGCCGAGACCGTCCTTTCAGCCCAGGAAACCGGCATGAGCATCCTGCTGCCCAGGATCTCGCCCGACGGCCGCTTCCTGCTCTTCTGCATGTGCCGCTACGGCTGTTTTCCCATCTACCAGCCCAGCAGCGACCTGTACCTGATGGACTTGGCCACGAGACAATACCGCAAGCTGGAGATCAACAGCGAGTTCTCCGAGTCCTGGCACAGTTGGTCGAGCAACAGCCGGTGGATCGCGTTCAGCAGCAAACGGCCGGGAGGCGTGTTCACGCGGACTTATTTCAGTTACGTCGACGAAGCGGGCGGGGTCCACAAGCCTTTCGTGCTGCCGCAGGAGGACCCGACCTGCTATGATTCGCTGCTGGAGACGTACAGCGTCCCGGAACTGGTGACAGGTCCCGTCGCGGCCAGCCCGACGAAACTGGCCCTCGCCTCGCGCGCCAAGCCGGACACGTCGCCTCAGATCCCGATCACCGGCGCCACCCCGAAACCCGTCAAGCCCGGTCCGTGGCAGGAACGAGAGTGACGTCAGGAGCCCCAGGAACGAACGATGGCCAAGTCCGAAGACAAGACAATGGAAGCCTCGCACAGGAAGCCCCGGATTCCCGGCCTTCTCATGCTCCTGCCCTTCTTCGCTCTCTCCTTCGTCTATTTGTGGCTGGTCGTGGAGCCGCGACTGATCTACTACACCATGGGCACGATCCTGTCCGACGCGCCCCAGTTTGCGACCGGCCGGGCGTTCCTGAGCGAGTCTCTGAATGCGCCGGCCGGACTGCTCGCCTACGCCAGCGGGTTCCTGTCGCTCGGGTTCTACTGCTCCTGGCTCGGCGCGGTCATCATCGTCCTGGCTGGCGTCGGCCTGACCGAGTTGACTCGCAGACACCTGGCCAAAGCGGGCTTGCCCAAGGCCGCCGGCCTGGCTGCCCTTCCGGCAATCGCGATGTTCCTGCTCTACGGCCACTACAGGCACCCCCTGCCCATGTGCCTGGCGGTTTCGTTCGGGCTGCTTCTGGCCCCGCTCTTCGAGGATCTGCCGGCCCGACGAACCCCGGTTCGCCTGGCTTGGTTCTGCCTTCTGGCCGCCGTCGCGTTCTGGCTCGCCGGCTCAGGGGCGCTCCTGACGCTGGCCCTCATGGCCGTGATCCATGGGGGGTTCGGCCGCCGGGACTGGCTTGCGGCGGCTTTCCTGCCGATCGGCGCCGCAATCGCCTGGACGCTCTCGGAGTACCTGTTCCTGATCTCCGCCCGCCAGGGGTTCATCGCCTGGACGCCCCTGGAACGCTCGGCGACCGTCGGCCTGGGTCTGTTCCCCAAGACGTTGATGCTCCTTCTCTACGTCTTCACGCCTCTGGCCGCGATGGCGACGCACATGGTCAGCCCCCTCCTGGCCATGTGGCGGCGGAAGCCTGTCACCAAACGCAAGCATGACAAGGATAAATCAAAACACGCTGCCACCGAGCGGAAGAGGTTCCCCCTCGCGGCGTTGGCAAGACCGATTCTGGCGGCCCTTCCGGTTGCACTGCTGGCCTTGGGTCTGTACTTCGACCGCGACGAGCTGCGAAAGCCCTATGTCCTGTCCAACTATTACTGGTCCCAGAAACAATGGGACAAGATCGTCGAGTTGGCCGCACGCCTGCCCAAGAGCAAGAGCAACGTCTTCGTGAACCACGACATCCTCCGGGCCCTCTACCACACCGGGCGGCTCCCCTACGACATGTTCCGCTTCCCCCTGGTCCCGGAGGCGATCCTCCTGACGCACGAGAACAGTGAATCCGACCTGACGCAGTTGAAGCTCAGCGACATCTTCCTGGAGCTGGGCCACGTCAACATGGCCCAGAAGCTGGCGTCGGAACTGGTCGCGACGAAGGGGCACCCCAGCGCCGCGATCGAAAAGCTGGCTTGGGTGCACATCATCAAGGGGCAACCCTCTGCGGCCCGGGTCTACCTGAACGCCCTGAAGGAGGACCCCATCTACCGCCGGAGGGCCCGGTCCATGCTCGACGCCCTGGATGGGGGATTTACGGCCGATCAGATCGCGTTCATCGACAGGATTCGCCCGTCCCTGGGCGACGAGGCTGCCGGGGTGACCGGGGCCGAACCCGTCGATCAGACGCTGACCGCCCTGCTGCGGCGCAACCCCGCCAACAGGATGGCCTTCGAGTACCTCATGGCCTGCTACCTGGTGACCGGCCGGGTGGACAAGATCGTGGAGAATGTGGACCGGCTCGGGGACCTTGGGTACGCGAGGATCCCGACCCTCTACGAGGAAGCCATCCTGATCCACTACGGAATCCAGGGCAAGGGCGCCCCTCCGGCTCGGCTGAACATAAGCCCTGACACACTCCGAAGATACGAGCGATTCGCCCAGATCAGGAACTCGATGGGCCCCCAGAACCAACAGGCGGCATTCAATCTCCTGATCCGCGAGTTCGGCACCAGCTACTTCTTCTACTACTCGTTCGGGCGGGTCGGCCTGGTCTGAGCGAGTTGCCTCACTCCATCGACGTACCTGATCCGCAAAGCGTCCGAGAAAATGACTTGCAGATCGCGGTGCAATCTGATAGAAAAAAGATTGGACTGTCGGAAGTACCCTTTCTGTGCTTGGAACGGTCTGAGGCGCGCACGGGCCGTTTTCAAGCGATCGGACGGGGTTCACAATACATGTCAAGTATTGTCGCAAGAGGACTGGGTGCCGCGTGCCCTTCAATGTGCACGACAGAGGTAGGGAGCAACGTAGGCGAGTTTGCCGCATTTCGGGCTCTTTCTGCCTCTTGTCTCCTAGGTCGGTCTTCAGGAAGGAGGTGATTCAGCCGATACAATCCCACGAAAACCGAGGAGGAGGATAGTACCGGTAGGCAGCTCTGATAGTATGAATACGCAGTCAAGACAGGTTCTTTCTCCAGAAATGCGGGGGGACGCACGCCCTGATGTGTGGTCGGGGCGGTGAAGATGTGATCGTACGGGAAGGAGAGCTCCTATGTTGAAAAAGTACAGCAGTCTGGTCCTTTGGGCGGGGATTCTGGCCATGACCTTCGGGGGTGCCGCATACGGCGGGTACAATCCCCTGAAGGACCCTGCAATCATCGGGTGGTGGACGTGCGATGAAGGCGCTGGCGAAGTCGTCGCCGACTCGTCCCCGCTTCACCACGACGGAAAATTCATCAATGGTTCCCCGATGTGGCGGACCGGTATCCACGGCAACGCCATCACCCTGGTCGGCCCCACGCTGGTTGAAATCCCGGCGATGGGCCTGACGCTCAGCCAGGCCACGATGGCTGCCTGGCTGTTTGCCCCCACGGCGCAGCCCGAGTGGGCATCCATCATTATGCACCGCAGCCCCGGTCCCGCGTCCGGCTTCAACGTGCTGGCCGACCGGCAACTGGCCTATCACTGGAACGATGCCTCCAACACCTGGAGCTACCGTGGAAACGTCCTGCATCCTCTCAATGAATGGGCACACGTGGCGTTGACGGTGGCGCCGGACAAGGCCACGTTCTACCTCAATGGCGAGCAGCGAGCCGTCAACACTGTCAGCCACCCGGCCTGCGCCTGGGACGGTCCGGTTTGGCTGGGCGGCGATGGCGGCGCGTCCTGGACGGCCCGCCGCATGAACGGCGGCTCCCTCGACGATGTCTGCTTCTTCAGCCGCGCGATGACCGGCGCGGAAATCCAGGCTCTCATGATGGGCCTTTCGGACCCGGCTCTGGCCGGCGATCCGAGCCCTGCCGATGAGGCGACCGATGTGCCTGCCGACTCTGTTCTCAGTTGGAAGGCCGGCGAAACCGCCACGTCGCGGGATGTCTACTTTGGCACGTCGCTGGCAGACGTCACGGATGCCTCGCGAGCCAATCCCAAGGGCGTCCTCGTGAGCCAGGGACAGACGGCCACCACGTTCACTCCGGCAGACCTTGTGCTTGGCCAAACCTACTACTGGCGAATCGACGAAGTCGATGCCACCGGGACGATCCTGACGGGCAGCGTCTGGTCGTTCACCGTCGAGCCGGCCGCCTATCCCATCACGGCGATCACGGCGACCGCCTCCAGCCAGAGCCGAGCCGACACCGGTCCGGAGAACACCATCAACGGCTCCGGCCTCGATGCCGCCGATCAGCACGGCGTCAATTTGAACCAGATGTGGATGAGCTTGGACAAGCCGCTGCCCAACTGGATTCAGTATGAGTTCGACAAGACCTACAAGCTCGCCGAGCTGTGGGTGTGGAACTCCAACCAGGTCGTCGAACCGTTCGTCGGCTTCGGGGCCAAGAATGTCACCGTGGAGTACTCCACCGACGGCGTCACCTGGACCCAGATCGAGGGCGTGCCCGAGTTCGCACAGGCCCCCGGCGCGGCCACCTGCACGGCCAACACCAAGATCGATCTTGGCGGCGTCCTGGCCAAGTTCGTCAAGCTGACCATCAACTCCAACTGGGGCGGCGTCGTCAAGCAGACCAGCCTCAGCGAGGTGCGGTTCTTCTACAAGCCGGTCCAGGCCCGCGAGCCGCAGCCGGCGGACGCCGCGACGAACGTCCTGCTGACTGCCTCGATGAACTGGCGGCCCGGCCGCGAAGCCACCTCGCACAAGGTGTTCTTCGGCACCGACAGCGATGCAGTCGCCGCCGGCACCGCTCCGTCCAGCACTGTGACCGACCACAGCTACACCCCGGCCGCGATGACCTTCGGCACGAAGTACTTCTGGAGAGTCGACGAGGTCGGCGAGACCGGCACGTACGAAGGCAGTGTCTGGAGCTTCACCGCCCAGGAGTTCGCCCCGATCGACGACTTCGAGAGCTACACCGACGACGAAGGCAGCCGAATCTATGAGTACTGGCTCGACGGGATCGCCGACGCCGCCTTCGGCGGATCGACGATTGGCTATATGGAGGCCCCGTTCGCCGAGAGGACCGTCGTCCACGCCGGCAGACAGGCCATGCCCTTCGCCTACGACAACACGAAGGCCCCGTACTATAGCGAGGCTGTCAAGGAGTTCAGTTCGACCCAGAACTGGACCGGCTCCGGCGCCAGCGAGTTGTGCGTCTGGACCCGCGGCCGTCCGGCTCTGACCACCACGACCGTGACCGAGACCGGCGGCAAGATGACGCTCACCGGCGGCGGCGCGGACATCTGGAACAACTCCGATGAATTCACCTACGCCTATAAGACCCTCAGCGGCGACGGCAGCCTGGTCGCTCGCGTGACCAGCACCGGCACCGGAACCCAGACTTGGGCCAAGGGCGGCGTGATGATCCGCGACAGCGTCAACGGCGGCTCGACGCATGCCATGATGGTCATCACGACCCCCGGCGCCAACGGCGCGAGCTTCCAGTATCGCTCGGCCACCAACGGCGCCTCGGGCGGCGCGGACAGCGCCGCCGTCGTGACAGTCCCGGCCTGGGTCAAGATCGAGCGGACAGGCGGCACTCTCAGCGGGTACACCTCCGCCGACGGCAAGACCTGGAGCATCGTGGGCCAGACGGTCATTGAGATGACGGACCCGGTTCTGATCGGTCTGTGCGTCACCTCGCACCTGGCCACCGAAGAGCGGACGTACCAGTTCGAGGGCATCGCCGCCACCGGCAACGTCACGGGCAACTGGCAGGGCGCGATCATCAACGCGGCCCAGTACAACGACCCCGCTCCGATGTACCTGACCATTACGGACAGCGCCGGCAAGTCGGCCACAGTCACCAGCAGCACGGCAGTGACCGTTTCCGAGTGGACTCGCTGGACGATCCCGATGAGCAGCCTCAACGGCGTGAACCTCGCCAAGGCCAAAAAGCTCACGATCGGCATCGGCGACAAGAACGCCACCTCCGGCGGCGCCGGCATGGTCTTCATCGACGACATCGGCTTCGGCCGCTCTGTCCCGGCGCAGCCGTAAGGTTGTGCCAGAAGCAGTGAGAGACGACGGCAACTGAGCCGTCGTCGGATCGACAAGGCAAGTTCGAAGGGCCTGTGCTTGAAGAGGCACAGGCCCTTTGTTTTTGCTCGCAGAAAGCGAATCGCCAGGGATGCTCGCCCCGCTGCCGCCGGTCAACCGGTCAGGTCGGCGCACAATCCAACCGCCCCGACCGGATTCATCCGGCCGCGTCGGAAGACGGGTGCGTTGCAGGCGCCGCCGGAGGCTACGCGCACCAGGGCCGCGACCTCTTCAAGTTCCCTGCGAGAACCTCCCTCGCGATGATCGTGTTCTCGCGGACCTGAAAGTCGAACATGCCCACGCACAGGAAGTCCGCGCCGCCTTCGAAGGCGAACTGGAACCCCGCCTTCGGCTGCACCGCCCCGGCGGCCAGGACCTTGAACGCAATCCACGGCTCCTTCAGCGAGTTCATGTACTCGATGGTTTCCTTCGGGTTGCGGCACCACATGTTGTCGTGATAATCGTCACGATCGTCGCCGTTGGGACCGACCACATCGAACACCTTTCGGTTCTCCTGCGGCGTGGCGGACCAGTAGTTGTCCGGATGGAGGGTCTTGACCCAGAAGTCCGGCTTGAAACCCGCCTTGACGCAGGCTTTGACCGTTTCGAGGTCGTGGGCCCCGAGCCCGCCGGGCACTTTGAAGTCCTTGATGTACTCAAGCATCTCGCCCAGTGCAGCCGTCTTGCCGTCCCGGACCGCCTGGTCGGCCAGGCCGCCCTGGAGGTACACGGCGTGCGCCCCGCTATCGACCGAGCGTTTGATGCCGTCCTTGAGACTGCCGCTGGCGCAGTCGGAGATCCACTGGATCTTGCCGCCCCGCTCGTTCCAGTAGCGATTGATCACGCGGTCGGAAACGGGGTTCGTCAGAACCGTGTTGATTCCCATCTCTTCGGCCAGTTCGAAGGTCTGGAAGATCTTCTCGTCCGTGTGGTAGGCCTTGACCAGATCGGAGACGTAGATCAAGTCCCGGCTGTGGGCCCAGCCGCCGATCAGGTTGCCGCCGCAGAAGATCCGGCTGATCTTGAGATTCTTGATCTGCCCGCAGGGCATCTTCGTATCCCCCGCCTTCGGCTTGGCCGAACCCGGCTTGGCGCCCTCGGACATCTGGGCCAACAGGTTCTGCTCCTCGAAACTGCGAAGCCCCAGAGCCACTCCGGCGCCCGTCGCCACGGACCGTTTGATGAACCCACGCCGATCAACTTGATTCTCAGCCATGATGCCTACCTCTCTTCCAGACACACAACCCCGTTGAAGAACCTACGGTCACCCCGTCCATCGTCGCAGTTCGAGACGAGAAAATCAAGAGACAAGTTCCTTCGCCCAGGGCAATCGCATGTACTATTGGGTCAAGATGTTGAGCGGATGCTGGTGATCCCAAGAACAGGCTTTGGTCTTGGTTTTGATGCCCACGTTGTAGGTCTTGTCCTTCCGCAGCAGGTTCAACGCGATGCGGCGAAGACGGCTGAAGTTCTCCGCCGCGTGGCCCCTGCGAATGCGACTGTCGTCCTCGTTGAGACTGACGTCCAGGCACCAATGCAGGTGGTTCTCGATGCCCCAGTGCCCGCGAAGGGTCCGCAGCAGGAACTCCGGCGTCGCCTGACGAAGGCTGCTGATGTAGTAGCGACGATCCACCGAACGCTTGTCCCCCACCTGGCGAGTTGACTCGATGCAGATGAATCGTGACAGACCTTTCCACTGAGAAACATCGCCATACCAGGCGATATCGTCGGTCGTCCACAACCGGCGTCGTTCCACACGGCCGTGACCGCCATCGACATCTTCGATGGATTCGTGTCGAACCCCCTGGCAATCCGTACGCATCCCTTCGGCCAACTGGCCCAGCACCAGTTGATTCTCCTGCGACCAGGCGCTGATCATGTGGATGGCCGCCTTCTGGTCGGCCGTATCGAAGCTGTGTCGCAAGGCCTTGCCGTCGAGGGCGATCAGATGTCACGGGGAGTGGGCC
>JAAYVJ010000658.1 GCA_012517265.1 Planctomycetota bacterium
AAGCCACGCTCTCAGAAGAGCATGGAGACGGCGTTGGGGTCGCTTGGATAGAGGCCGTGGATGAAGTCGGTCGTGCCGTCGAGGACCATCGCCACTGCCTTGGCCGCCAGGAAAATGTAGAGCAATCGCGCGATCATCATGCCGGCATACGGGCCGACCAGCCTCATCAGCCTGTCGGCGTTCCAGGCGACCAGGAACACGAAGGAGAACGTGACCACCGCCGTGATGACCATCAGGAACTGGCCGATCGCCCCCGACGTGATGATCGTCACAGTGATCGCGCCGGGTCCCACCATGATGGGAAATGCGATGGGGAAGACCGCCAGCATGCGGCTGTCCTTCGGATGCTGGTACACCGGCCCCTGGGCCATGACGCCCCGCAGAGCGACGATGAACAGCAGCACCCCGCCGGCAATCTGCAACTCGCCCAAGCGCACGTTGAACAGGTAGACCAGGCTCCAGTCGCCGATCAACGCGAAGATGGTCACGACGAACAGCGACGTGAGAACCGCCAGCTTCATGACGTTTCCTCGCTCGCGAATCTCCAGTTCGCGCGTCAGATCCGCGTACACAGGGATATTGCCGATCGGATTGACCACCGCAAACAGCAGCAGAGCATGATGAACGATCAGACCGATCGGACTGCCCCAGTCTGCAATCCCCCCCCTCGGGAGAAACCCCAATGCCATATTGTCGAATCCTTATTGCGCGTCCGGCGTTCGTCGTCGCTCCCCAGCTCGACCCGCGGCCGGACCCCGCGGCCATTCCTTCATGCATCCCCCCTGCCGCGCCATCAATCGGCAGAGGCCGCATATAGGCGTCCGAGTCTACCCAGGCGAATGGGCGACCGCAATATCCCCTTGCACAGAAGACGGAATATCGCCCGGATTCTCCGCACAAAGCGGTCAAAACGGCAGAGACTCGTCGCAAACTGGCGAGTGCGCTCTCCATCCTGCCGTACGAAGCAACACGCCCCTATCTCTTTCGGCGACGACTGGCGGACCAGATCCGCTGCATGTCTTTCAAGAGACCGCCATGGTCGCCCGTTCGCAGGTACTCGGTCAGGAGCTTGGCGTTGGCGTCGCGGTAGTATTGGAGCAGAGCCGCCTGGAGTCGCTTCTCGTGCCGGCCGCTGGGGACGTGAATCTCCCGCCCTTTCGTGTCCAGGCCGGCGACGTACATCGCGGTCGACCGCGTCAAGGGCACAGGCACGAAGTCCTGGACCTGGCGAGGCTGCCAGTTGCGCCTGACCAGGTACTCCGTCAGCTTGACCGCGTCGTCGAGCGTGCAGCCGGGATGCGAGCTGATGAAATACGGCACGAGATAGTACTCCCGACCTGCCCGCCGGCAGGCCTCGTCGAATCGAGCCTCGAACTGGCGAAAGCTCTCAAACGAGGGCTTGCCCATCAGCCCCAGGACGCGGTCGCAGTAGTGCTCCGGCGCGACTTTCAGATGGCCGCCCACGAAGTGCTTGACCAGCATGTCGAGGTACTCGGGACTGTGCAGAGCCAGATCGTGACGGATGCCGGAGGCGACGTAGACGTGCCTGCGGCCCTTGCCCTGCCCCTTCCATCGCACGAAGGCATCCATCATCTCCAGCAGCGGGCCGAAGTCGAGGTTGAGGTTCGCACACAGCGAGGGATGGATGCAACTGATGCGTGCGCAAGGCTCGTCCGCGGCGCAGCTGGTGCCGTACATGTTGGCCGTGGGGCCGCCGATGTCGCTGATCGTGCCGCGAAACCGAGGGTCGGCCGCGATGCGATCGGCCTCCGCCAGCAGCGACGGAATGCTGCGCGACGTGATTTCCTTGCCCTGGTGGAAGTAGATCGAGCAGAAGGAGCAGCCGCCGTAGCAGCCGCGATGCGTGGTGATCGAGGAGGCCACCGGCTCCAGGGCCGCGACCCCGCCTTCGCCGTCGTAGCGAGGGTGCCACCGCCGAGTGAACGGCAGATCGTACAAGGCATCCAGTTCTTCGCCGGTCAAGGGCCGAGCCGGCGGCATCACGACGATCGTGCCGGGGTCCTGGTCCTGGACGACCGGCCGGCAGCCGGGCCGGGCGAGCGGCTGATACTGCTCGTACGCCGTCATCACTTGAGACCGGTCTTCGTTCTGCTGCGTCAGCGAAGGCAGCCGCACCGCGCCCTCCGGCACGGTCACGGTGCGCACCACTTTGTACGCCGTGCCGGGGATATCCGTCATCGCATCGACCGACTCGCCGCGATCCAGGCGTCGTGCGATCTCGGCGACCGCCAGTTCGCCCATGCCGAAGACCAGCAGATCCGCCTTGGCGTCGACGAGCACCGACCGCATCATCTTGTCGGAGATGTAATCGTAGTGGACGAGCCGCCGGAGACTGGCCTCCAGCCCGCCCAGGACGATGGGCGTGTGGGGATACGCCTCGCGGGCGCGGGCCGCGTAGGCGAGGAGGGGTCGAGCCGGCCGCAAACCCGTGGTCCCGCCGGGACTGTAGACGTCGGCCTGCCGGCGGTTGCCCATCGAGGCATAGTCGTTCAGCCGGGAATCGATGCAA
>JAAYVJ010000659.1 GCA_012517265.1 Planctomycetota bacterium
CCGAGCTTGGCACAGGAGGCGGCCTGCTGCTCCTTCGTCGTCAGCGGCCTGGTGGGGACCGTCAACGACAGGGTCGGGCCGTTGCGGCGTTGGAAACTCCACGATCGCCGCGGCGACTCGATCCCGGTCGCCACGGAATCCAACGCGATGCTGCCGTAGACCGAGGGCGATCCGAACTGCGAAGCGGACCCCGCCTGGGCGAGCGAGAGCGTGAAGACGATCTCGGCCTCCTCCATCTTGCGGAAGTCGAACGGACGGCCCGAGCCGTGGTAGAGAACGACGTCGATCCAGGCCTGGTCCGATTCCCGCCCCACCTCCAGGCGCGCGGTCCAATCGTTGAATTCCACGGCGTGCAGCGCGAACATGCCCTGGATCGGGCCGGACGAGAACGGCAACGGCTCGTCGAGGACCAGCCGCTCGGGCAGACTCAGGCCGCCGACCGCTCCTTCGAACTGAAGCCGCAGTCGCAAGTCGCGGGCGTGGATCACGCCGTTGGTCTTGTCCAGCGAGATGTGCGTGTCGCCCCGATCCGTCGCGAACACGACCGCGCCGAGCACCTCGGCTTTGTCCTGGACCGTCATCAGGCTCGCGGAGGCGTAGTCGTAGCCGTCGTGCAGCATGCGGACTCGCACCGCGACCGGGCCGCCCGCGTCTTTCCAGTAGCCCACCAGCGGCCGACGCTGATTCCAGAAGTCGCCGAGGTTGACGCTGCCCAGCGTGAGGTCCGAACTCAGGTACGTCCTGCCGACGACGTCGTGCTCGCCCGGCGGCGTGACGACGAAGCTCTCGACCACCATGCGCTCGACGTTCGAGGGCTTGAAGCCGCCCGCCAGATCCTCCGGGCAGCGAACGTCCAGGCGGTGCGCGTCGAGGCTCTCCCACGCCTGGTCCTCGGGCATCAGTTGGACGGCGTCGCCCAGGCCCCGCTGCAGGAAGGCGAGGGTCTCTCGCGACAACAGGGTCGAATAGCTCCGGCTGTGCGGCCCGGCCCACTGCACGGTCTGCGGATGGAACCGCCGGGCGACGTGGCCCCAGGCGAAGCTGTTGAGCCAGGTGAGCAGCTCGCGCGAACTCTCGTCGCGGACGTGCTTGAGCATCCGCGAGATCTCCTCGATGGCGACGCAGGTGTAGGTCGGGCTGTTGTACTCGGTGAACGAGCCCGTCTGGCGGGTGTAGTCGTAGAACCGCCGCAGGCGCTGCTTGCCGTAGTCGAACAGGTCGACGGCGTCCAGCCGCTCCCCGGCGACCAGCGTCACGTACGTGCCCATCAGCGCGATGTTCGTGTAGCCGGGGCCCACGTCCCGCCGGCGGATCGAACGGGCCGCATGGAGGATCGACGCCTTCACCTGGGGTTGCAGGTCCTCCGGCAGGCGGCTCATGTGGTCGATCGCGACCTGCAGGAGCTGGACGCCGCAGAAGTCCGCCCAGTTCCAGTCCGGCGGCGACATCCGCTCCAGCGGCTCTTCCAGAAACCACGGCCAGATCCCGTACGTCGGGCTGTTGGGGTCCTGATCCTGCAAGTCGATCACACGGCGGAGGATCGCCTCGGCGCGGGACAGTCGGGCCGGTTCGTCGCTGTCGAGCAGAGCCACCGCGTATGCGAGCGATTCGTAAGTGCGGTGCACCGTGCCGCCCGTGAGCGTCGTGTGGTAGCCGGGCGAGGAGAACTCGGCTTGGACCATCTGCTGGGCCGGGTCGTACTGGGCGTCCACCCGGGCCAGGGCCCGCAGGAAGGCCTGCCGGCGCTCGGGGTTCGAGAATCGATCGGCCGCCGGGCACAGGCCCGCCGTCGCCAGCATCAGCAGCCCCATCAGCGGAATTCGCAAATCGCGCATGGTCCGGTTGCTCCTTTCGTCGTAGGTCCATCTGGACTTCTGCAAAATGGACATTGGACCTATATTCTTCAAGGAAATCTCATTCTTCGATTTCCTTGAAGAATCGATAGGACTCGTCACCCGACGGTGGTTGAGGTTTAGGAAGGGGGAATCGAGGAACAAGATTCCCCCTTCCTAAAGTAGGTCCAATGTCCATTTTGCAGAAGTCCAGACCCACCATCCGTCGGTGCCCCCATGATACGCCCGCAACCCACCGAAGTCCATCCCCCGCCGCATCGCCGCGTGGCACGCCCGAAGCGGTCGTGCAAAGTGAGTTTATCGCATTGCGGCCTCCGGCTTGAACGCGAACGAAGCGTTCGCTTGAACGGTTCCGCGGTTCCGTCGACGCACGGGTGTTCCGACGAATCCGAGAGGTGCGTTTTTCGCTTTGGGGATACCAGCGGGGAGGGGGAACGAGAGACGAGTCAAACGCGCAAGGGCGATGCGCCGCATCGTCTTCGTGCTGCTGGCTCAATGCGAAAAATGCCGGGGTCTCAGGGGCACAGCCC
>JAAYVJ010000660.1 GCA_012517265.1 Planctomycetota bacterium
CGGGGATGCCATTGGGTCATGGACAAGACGATTGTAGCCTTCGGGGAAGTCCTTTGGGATCTTCTGCCCTCGTGCACCGCCTTGGGTGGGGCGCCCTTGAACTTCACGTATCGCGTCAATTCCCTGGGGGACAGGGGCCTCATGGCCAGCCGCCTCGGGCGGGACAACCTCGGCCAACAGGCCTTCGATCGGATCGCTCTGCTGGGCCTCGACACGCGACTTCTTCAATGGGATGACGAACTGCCCACGGGAACCGTGCGGGTCAGCTTCGACGCCAGGAATGAGCCGCAGTGCGTGGTTGTCCCGAACGTCGCCTATGACCGCATTTCCCTGACGGACGCCCTCGCCGAGGCGGCGGAAACAGCCGATTGCCTGTGTTTTGGAACGCTCGTTCAGCGCGCCAGCGTATCGCGGGCCACGCTCGCGGAGGTTCTGGAGAGAGGCTCCACGGCGTTGAAGTTCCTGGACGTCAACCTGCGAAGGGACTGTTTCGACGAGCGCAGCGTGGATTTCTCCCTCGGGCAGGCCGACATTCTCAAGCTCAATGAGGACGAAGCCGAGGCGATCGGGCGAATGCTCGAGATCCGTCACGGCTCGATCCCCGACTTCTGCGCGGCGGTCATCGAGGAATACGGATTGCGGTTCTGCCTGGTGACGCTGGGAGACAAAGGGGCGTTCGGCCTGGCCTGCGATGGGCACAGGGCCTACGTGCCGGGATACAAGGTCGCCGTGGCGGATTCGCTGGGGTCGGGCGACGCGTTCTCCGCCGGCTTTGTGCACCAAATTCTGCAGGGGGCCTCTCTGGAGCGTGCGGTTGCGTTCGGCAACGTGCTCGGCGCGATCGTCGCGACGCAGACCGGCGCGACGGTTCCCGTGGCCCGCGAGGATCTGGACCGGTTTCTCCATCAGAGAGTGGAGCGAAGTATTCACCCCGCGTTTGAAGGTGACGTCCGGGAAGACTGCTGATCAGGACGTCTGGGAGCAGGCAATGTGTCTGGGCTGCGCACAGAACAGATGGGAGGCTGCCGCGTAATGGACTCGAAATGGCTCGTTCCCGTGATGGTGTGGGTTCTTGTCGGGTTTTCGGTGGCCGGATTCTCTCGGCCAATGCCAGGCGATGTGTTCCGCGAGTACAAATGGTGGAACGAGGTGGGCGACGCCGGCGGTGCGTTTCGCGTCGGAGGCAAGGAAGGGGAGAATCTTCCGGATCGCGGCTGGGCACATGATTACATCAACTCCTCGGTGACCCTTCCGTACGAACTCGACCTCGAACGTGCGATTCGAGCGGAAGTGGTCGTCGAAAAGATCCTGTGCCATGATGGAACCCGGGGGCTGGCCGTGGAGATCAACGGCAATCCGTGGCAGCCCATCCCGGAGGCCGAGGCGATTGCCTATCCGCCGTGGGAGTATCAGCATCACGTCTGTCCGGTCGTGCCCGTTCCGCTGTCGTTTCTCAAGAGCGGCCGAGGCAATCAATTCCGCATGCGAGTGGCTCCCGAGCATCCCTGGAAGTGGCCGCAGAACCTCGTCTATGGCGTGCATGTCCGCGTCTATTATGACCCTGTCAAGAAGACTCATCCGGCCGGTCGAATCGTATCGATCGAATCCGGGGCCAAGCTCGGGCGGAGCGTCCGCCTTCAAGTCGAGACGCAGGTTCACGCTGCGGAGATTCGCCAAGTGGACTTCATCGGGCACTATGAGGACGTCAACTACGAAGGCGACGGGCTCTACACCCAGTGGCATCACCATTTCTTCCACGGCCAGCTCCTGCACCATCTCGGATCGGCCGTCCAAGCCCCGTGGCAGGTGGTTTGGGACACGTCCTGGGTGCCCGATCAAAGGCAGCCGATGGCGATCGCCGCCCGCATCGTGGATGCTGACGGGATGATCTTCATGACGCCTGCGGTGACCGACCTGACCTTCGATCGCGGCGGGTTCTCGGTCGAGTTGTGCAAGCCTTACGACGTTCCCAAGAGATGGGTTACCCGCTCCGGCGAGATGTCGGAGCATTTCGACGTGACCGGGGATCTGAAGAAAGCGGTCGCGGCCCAACTCGTCTGGTCGAGCTGGAGCCCCGGCTACATGCGAGGCGTCTCGATCAACGGCACGAAGGTCTTCGAATGCGAGGGGCCTCGCTATCAGTACTATTTTCACCGCGTCGCCGTCGGCGCGATGGACGTGTTCAAGCCGGGCGTCAATACGCTGACGACGGGCAAGACCCCGCTGATCGACGGCAAGATGGTTCACGGCATGGAAGTGAACTGGCCGGGGATCATGGTCTTGATCCAGTACTCCGACAAGCCGTGAAGATGCAAATGGCTGATGTGACAGGTCGAATGGGATGGGCAATGACCATGGGCGACGACTACTCGCGACGCCCATTTCGCGTGCGTCTGGTCACGGGCGCAGTCGTCGTGATTCTGGCTCAGGTTTCGCTTGGGGAGGTGCCGTTCAGGCGAGTGGCCGTAGACGATAGCGTCAAAAACCCCTGGGCTAAGATCATTGCGGATATCGACAAGGACGGATTCCCGGACATCGTCATCGGCGGGCGGGGCGGGCCGCTGGTCTGGTACAAGTACCCCGATTGGACGAAGGCGATCATCGCCGACGGAGGCTACCGGACGGTCGATGGCGAGGCGGCCGACGGCGACGGCAGCGTGGACATCGCCGCCTCCGAGATGCACCAGGGCGAGGACCCGGACGAGGTGGCCGTGTTTCTCAATCGCGGACAGGGCTTGAAGTGGGACAAGCAGATCCTCTCGACCCGGGGCTCTCACTGCATTCAGGCCGGCGACATCGGCTCCGACGGCGATATGGATCTCATGGGCGCCAACTGGAGCGGGCCGTTCCTGCCGGTTGAATTGTGGGAGAACCTCAGCAGGAATCCCGAAGCGAAGGAGTAGCTCTCGTTTCAGGCAGGCGTGATTCGATTCCGAATCCTCGGCCGCCGCGGGGTTCCAAAGCGCCCATCTGCGGGCTGGCGGCTTATGTCATCGCTTCGCGGGCGTTGGGCACCGTGTCCTCCGGCTTGACTTTGTAGGACGCCTGGAGGATCTTGCCGTGCTCGTCGATCACGAAGGACGAGCGGATGATCCCCTCGTACGTTTTGCCGTACATGGATTTCTTGCCCCAAGCGCCGTAGGCCTGTGCCGTCTTGTGCTCGGGGTCGGAGAGCAGGGGGAAACCGAGGCTGTGTTTGGTGTCGAACTTCTTCTGCTTGTCGGGCGCGTCCGGGCTGATTCCCAGGACCGCCGCGCCGGCCCGGTCGAACTCCGCCGCCGCGTCGCGGACGCAGATCGATTGCCGGGTACAGCCGGGGGTGTCGGCCTTGGGATAGAAATAGAGCAGGAGCTTGCGGCCTGCGAAGTCGGACAGCGAGACCGTGGTCCCATTCTGGTCCTTCAGTGAAAACGGCGGCGCCTTGTC
>JAAYVJ010000661.1 GCA_012517265.1 Planctomycetota bacterium
CACAACCATACCATCCGCGTCTGCTTTTCGGGCGGAAGTAGAAGGATATCCAAATCCATCGAGGAAGCCCTCGATGGGCAAGTAAAAGAAGATGTACTCGAACGAGATCTGCAACCAAAACCATGAACTTCAGTATATGAGTATATGAGGAGAAAACATGAGAAACGGAGTTCACACCACGTCAACACGTGCACGCGTCGGCTTCACCCCTGTGGTTCGCCATCTGTTGGTCTTCGGCCTCGCGTCCCTTGCGATCCTGGCCGGCACGGCCTTCGCCCAGCCGCCGCAACCTGAGCCGTCGGCGCCCGAGGTCCAGGCGCAAGTCGAGCCGCAGCGGATGGAGCAACTGCAAAACGAAGGCTGCCGGGACATGCTGGTCCGAATCCTCGAACAACTGCGACGGAAGGCCGACCAGACCGCGCGGAGCCTCCAGGAACGGACGGAGGAGCCGAATCAAGTCAGACAGGTCCGGCTCGGGGAATTGCGGGCCCTGCGTCAGCAGATCCTCAGCGCAGAGCGAGCCATCCGATCGCTCGACGAAGGCGGACTGCCTCCCGAGCCAGCGGCCCGGCCCGCCCCGCCGGACGGGGAACGGCAACGCATGGTGGAGAGCATCCGCCGAATGCAGGGGCAATTGCAGGAGTTGAACGGGCAACTGGCCGAACTGCGCCGGCAGAGCGAGGCCCAGCGGCCCGACCGCCCGCCGCGTGAAGGCGACCGCGAGCCGCCGGCGAGGGAGCCGCGGGCCGATGAACCGCCACAACGTCTGGCGATGGCGGGGGAACGGGCGAGAGACCTGGCCGAACGGCTGAAGGGATTCCAGCGTCAGGCGGAGGAGACCCAGGAGGCGCTCAATCGCATGGAAGATCGCGACAGCCAGGAGGCCCGGCAGCTTCGCGAGACGCTGGACAACACCCGCCGGCAGATCGAGGCGACGCAACAGGAACTCAGGGGCCTCGAACGCGAGGTCGCGGCCTACGAACAGCAGAAACGGGACGAAGCCCGCATGAGGCGGGAGATCGTCGAGACGCACATCCGCGATCTGGAGAGGCGTCAGCACGAGTTGCAGCAGAGCCTGGACGCCGCCGAGGAGGCATTGCGCCGTGTGCAGGAACAGGGCCCGCCCCCCATTGGCGAGGAAGAGGTCCGGGAACGGCCCTGGCCGAGGGACATCGAAGCCCGCGAACGGGAAATGAGAGAACTGAGGGAGATGGCCCGAGCACGCGACGAACGCTGGGGCGCGATGGAGCAGGCGCTCCAGGCCACACAGGGCCAGATCGCGGAATTGCAGCAGCAGATCCGCGGCGCGCGCGAGGAACTCGAAAGGCGAGGCGACGAGCAGCGTGAACTGGTCCAACAGCGGGATGAACTTCTCCGCCAGCAGGAGGGGCTCCGCCGGCAGGTCCGCCGAATGGACGAGCAGTTGAACGCCCTCCGCGAACGCACCGGCGCCGAGGCCGAAGGCTACGAGCAGGCCATCAAGGATCTGCGCAACGACCTCCAGCGGATGGGCGAGGTGCTCGCACGAGTCGAACGGGAGCGGGCGGACGTCCAGACCGATCTCAGGAATGAGGTCCAGAAGCTGCGAGAACGAGTCTCCGAGCAGCGCGCCGAGCTGGCCAAAATGCAGGGGGTCGTGACTATGATGCTCAACGAGTGCGACCGAAGCACCGTGGGCAGCGCCGGCGCCAACTGGGGCTGGTGACGGCCGATCCATCCCACGGGTTCTCTGAGCGAAGTACTTCATCGGGCCTCCCGCACAGCCGAGCCGGGAGGCCCTTCTTCTATCCCCTTCCTCTTCGACCTTCGCGGCCCCCTCACACTCATTCCACAGAAGAAAAACGGCTCATCCGGTTCTCGCGTACTTCCCTGTGCCATGGGGGCTCCGCCCCCCCCCGCCGCCCCCGGCATTTTTCGCCTTGGGCCAATGGCATGAACCCTGAAGCAGCCGACCGGTGAAGCGCCCCGCGACGCGGGCCTGTGTTCGCTGGGCGTTTTCCTGCGTGTGTCCTGGGTAAGGCCAGCCGGCTCCGCCGCCGTCCCTCCCCATTACCATGCTGCTGGCTCAAAGCGAAAAATGCCAGGGGGCCGGGGACAGCGTCCCCGGTCGCGGGGCGTTGCGTAACCACAGAAGTACGCAAAAACTGGATGAACCAGAAAAACTCGCCCGATCTACGAATTTTTTCGTTGACGAGTTACGAATTCATTCGTAGATTGCCGATACAGTGGAAAACGCGGCATCCGAATCAAGGAGACGACCATGGCGAGAAAGAAGAGTCCCGGGCCGACGGATCGGGAACTGGCGATCCTGGGCGTGCTGTGGACGAAGGGCCCCAGCACGGTGCGAGAGGTACACGAGGCCCTCGACCAGGACGCCCAGACCGGCTACACGACCACGCTCAAACTGATGCAAATCATGGTTGAAAAGGGCCTGCTCGTGCGAGAAGACGGCGGGTCGCCTGAATTCCCCGAGTCACGAGCCACGGGTCACGGGTCACGCCAGGACGCCTCGTCCGCCAACCGCCGCGGCCACGTCTACCGACCCACCCTGTCCGAGGAACGCACGCAGAAAGCCCTCATCCAGGACCTGCTCGATCGGGTCTTCGCCGGCTCGGCGGCCAAGCTCGTCATGCGGGCCCTCTCGGCCAGGAAGGTCCCGCCGAAGGAACTCAAACGTATCCGAGAAATGTTGGACCGAATCGAGGGAGAGTGAACATGCCACTGCTGGAGAATCTGTTTTCGCCAGGGACGACCGAGCGATTGGGATGGATGCTGGTGCACTTTCTGTGGCAGGCGGCGGCCGTCGCCCTGCTGCTGGCCGTGCTGCTGATGCTGTTGCGACGCGCCGGCGCAGACGTTCGCTATGCGACG
>JAAYVJ010000662.1 GCA_012517265.1 Planctomycetota bacterium
ACTGTCGCCACTGCTGAAGATGCCTCTGCCAGAACCGGCCCCGTCTGGTCCGTGCTCTCTGCGGCCTGTCTGCTGCCATCGATCAACTCCTTTCCATCGCATGACAGCATTATCCCGCTCTCGCAATCACGGAACAGATGTACTTCGTCGGACGGTTACCAGCTTGTTGATCTCATCGCTTTGGCCGGTGGTCAACTGGCCGTCCCGCCCGGCTTCACGCAGGATCATCAGCCGCTGCCGTTCATCCGCGACCTTGTCGATCAGCTCCAGTTCGGCCCGCAGATCTGCGATGACGTCGTCGCCGGCGTTGTAGACCCGCATGGGGCCCGCGGTGCCGCCGGTCCGGGTCGAACTGCCGCCGGGTGCGTTCAGCGTCCTATCCCATTCGACAAGCGTCTCCCGAGTCGACTTCATAATTTCCTCCCGGTACTGCTCGAACAGACCAGTAAGGTCTCTGTGGCTCAGACCGACGCGGTCCCTCATCGCGTCGTCGAAGCCCTGAATCTCGCTCAATGCGACGCTCTTGACCCGCTCCAGCCCGCCGGCCAGCGTGGCCGCCGAACTCTCGATGGCCGCCTGGACGTTCTTGGCGCCAACGGCGTCGAGCTGGGCCCACTTCGCCTGCTCCTCGACCGACAGACCGGCGATGTGCTTGACGATCTCGTCACGAAGCTGGTCCGCCGTCTTGACAGCGTCCGGCTGATTGGTGTGATACTCCATGCCGCCGTACAGCAGAGCCCGCGGATCGTTCATCGTGTCTCGCCGAAACGCATCGATGGCCGGCTCCGTCACCGGGATACCGAGCTGGACCGCCAGCTTCTGCAACTCGAACTTGTCGTCGGGCAGGTTCCGGCCAATCGCGTACTCCCGCGCGAGCCCGGCCCCGGGGATGTTGCTCTGGTAGATCGCCTGGAGAACGCCTTCGCCGATTGTCGTGCCGATGACCTTCCAGAGGCTGATGCTGGCCTCGAAGGCCGTGAACAGGCCCTCGCCAAGAATCGTGGCGCCGGCCTTCAACGCATCCAGGATGACCGTGCCGATCCCGTCCGCCTGCATGGCCGCCCCGATGTCCCTGGCGATGTCCAGGCCCACGCGGAAGCCCGCCAACAGGTCGATCCGGGCCGCGGCCAACTCCTTGCCGAACTCGACGCCGGCGGCCCTGGCCGTGTCCTTGAACTCACCGATCCCGGTGATGATGTCATGGACGAACAACTCGGACGTTTCGAGCAGTCCTTCTCCGAAGGTCGCCCGCAAGTCTTTCACTTCGCCCCGAAGGGTACTGACCAGCCCTTTGTACGTCAGGGCCATTTTCTCGACGCCACCCCCGAACCGCTCCTCGAAGATGTCCAGCAGCTCCTCCTGGGCC
The DNA here is from genome assembly GCA_012517265.1 of Planctomycetota bacterium. Taxonomy (GTDB): domain Bacteria; phylum Planctomycetota; class Phycisphaerae; order Sedimentisphaerales; family Anaerobacaceae; genus PLanc-01. Next base: position 1,367 of record JAAYVJ010000662.1, read on the forward strand.
TTGCGGAAGCCCTCGGTGGTCTTGCGGAAGTTATCATCGACGCCTCGGGCGTACAACTCGTCCATCATGATGCCCAAGTTGCGAATGGGCTCGACCTCCATCGACTTGACCGCCCGGGCGACGTCCAGGATGTTCCTGTCCATCGCGGCCGCGGCCTCTGCGACGTCTCGGACCGCCTTGGATCCGCGCACACCGACCGACTCCAGCTCGATCCGGGTCCGGATGATGTCGTCTGCCGTGAACGGAGTCGCGACCGCAAACTGGATCGACTCGGAGAATGCCTTGTCCGCCTCTTCTCGCGTCCGAATGACGGTGCGGAGCTGTTGATTGAACATCTCGTAGTCCGCAGCGGCCCCCACGGAGGCGACCCCGACGGCCACCGTGGCGGCCTTCAACGCGGCAAAGCCCTCCGCCAGCATCGTCACCGGCTTGAGGACGAACCCGGCCGCATTGCCGATCATGTCGAAGTCCCGCTTGATCCGGCTGGCGAAGTTGCTCACCGACCGTGCGGCTGAATCGATGCCCCCCTCGAACCGCTGAAGCGCGGCCAAAGCCTTCCCGGGGTCAACTACAAGTGCGAGTCCTGCTTCTGTGCCCATATCCACCACCTTTCAAAGAACCCACTCCATTCGGCAGCATTTCGGGAGGTGAAGTCAAGGCGAAAAGATGGCGGTTCGAACCGGGGGGAGAGTCGTGGGCTCACGTATGGTTTCGCGTAAGGTTTGGAGGTGAGCCTGATGCCCCGGACGATGCGTGTTTTTGTAAGTGCTTGTTTTAGCGTGGCTTAGATAATGGGTGATGTAGGATTCGAACCTACGACCGGCTGATTAAGAGTCAGCAGCTCTACCAGCTGAGCTAATCACCCAGAGAGCACCGTCGGCCGAAGCCTTCGGCTCCGATGGCCAGTTGGCCTAGCCATTGAACCGGTGAGTGTACCGTGTTTGCGGCGAGAATGCAAGGGGTATTTTTGTGACTTTGATGAGACTTTTTGCGGATTCTCACAGGATATACTTATCGGACGAACGCCACGAAATGAGGTTTTTCGCGGCTCATTCGATGAGCCCCCCCTGTTTGGTCGACGGGCGCGGTTTCTTATATTTTAGGTGGCTGTCGGCGAGGGTAACCGCTGCCAGGCCGTTGCATTCTATGGTCGCTCGATTATCGGGGCAACGCAGATTGATTGGGGGCATGACATCGGGACGGCGGGGAACTGCCCCGACGGCAAGACCTTCTCAATTGGCACGTCGGGAGTGCCGATTGAGAGAACGGATTGACTCCAACAGGATTTGGAAACGGATGTGATCATGCTCCAGAAGTGTGCAATCCTCGGATTGGCTCTGTTGTGCGTTGGCGGCCTGGCCACGGCCTGGGTCTACAATGAGACCCAGACGGAGCAGGCCCAGGCGCCGGCCCCCGGCGTCAAGAGCTCCCTGGGACCCGAGGAATACCTCGACAAATACGGCCGTTGGTACCAACTCAGCCCGGAGCAGCAGAACCAACTCGTTCTGGAACTGGACAAGGACCGCCAGGACAAGACGCCCGAGCAACTGGTCCGCGAGCGGCAGGCCAGACTCCGCGCAGACCTGGGGAAACTGGCCGCCGGACAGATGAATCCGGGCGACATCGCCAACGAGTTGTACGGAGCCGGCTGGGAAGCCCAGGTCGAGCAGTACAAGAAGCTCAAGGAGCAGATGGAGATCGCACAGATCAGCTCGATCATGTGCCTTTCCATCGGCAGTATTCTGGTCGCTTCGTGTGTCCTGATCTGGGGCGTGCGATCCGCGGCACGCGTCGTACGCAAGCGATCCGGCAGGAGGGTGGCTCCCCCCCTGCCTAAGGCGGAACTGACCGACATCGAGCCTGACGAAGACGAAACGCCCGCGTCCACGGCCGAAGAGCTCCCCAAGCACGGGAGGCGACGACTGACCCGGCAAGAGCCGGCAGTCGATCCATTTCCGATCGATATCGGGCCCCCCCGCGAGAGCGACCACAACGAATCCCTCTCCCCGCTGATGGCGGCCCGCACGCGACAATATCATTCGCTTTCCGCAGGGGAACCCGCGGCCGGAGACTGCGGCTTGGCCGTGCTGTTGACCGACGAGCCGTCGCAGGAAGCCCGGTGGTCGGCCGACTCCCAATGGTCCGTCGGGCAAGCGGCGGTCTCGTCCGCTGCGGTGGTCTCGAGGGAACCCCAGACAACAGTCCGAACGCGAATCCCCGCCGCGGCGCCCGCCAAGCCCGAGCCCTCTGTAGTGGAAACCGCGTTAAAGGAGCAGGCTGAGACCCTGCAGAAGCAGATCGCCGAGTTCAAGGAGGAAGTGTCACAGAGCGTTCAGCAGGCGACGCGGGATCATTCGGAGCCGCTCAGCAACACGCTCAAGGAACTGGCCCAGCAGGTCTCGGCGATTCGCGAGTACGCCGCAAGCCAGCAGGACCGGGTCGAGAAACTCCAGGACGGCTACGACTGGGGCATCATCCGCACCTTCTGCCTTCGGGTGATCCGCTGCGTGGACAACATCGAGCATCGGATCGACAATCCGCCGCAAGACTGTGCGGATCTGATGTACCTGGAGGAGGTCCGGGACGAACTGCTTTTTGCGATGGAGTCCAGCGGCGTCGAGCAATTCAGTCCGGAACTCAACAGCGAGTACCGCGGCCAGGAGAAGCTGGCCGAGGCCATCCGAGAGAAACAACCTGCCCAGAAGCCTGAACAGGCCGGCAGGATCGCCCAGGTCTTGCGACCGGGCTATCGATACATGATAGATGACGAGAACTACAAGGTGGTGAGAACCGCGCAGGTGAAGTTGTTCGGCTGATGCCCCGGCATCGGCCCCGGCAGGCGCGGGCTGGTTGGACACAGGAGAGACACATGGGCAACATCGTCGGCATAGACCTCGGGACCACGTTTTCGTCCCTGGCGATGCTCAACACGATCGGCAAGCCGGAGATCGTTCCGAATGCGGACGGAGATCGACTGACACCGTCGGCCATCTTCTTCGATGAGGACGACGGAGGCATCATCCGCGTCGGCATCGAGGCCCTCAACTCGCGACACCTCAACGCCGCACGATCCGTTCGCTGGGTCAAGCGACACATGGGCGATCCGGACTTCAAGGTACCCATCGACGGCAAGGACTGGACGCCCACGGAGTTGTCGGCGCTGATCCTCAAGAAGCTCCAGCAGGACTGCTCGGCCCAAGTCGGCGAGATCCGCGATGCGGTGATCTCGGTGCCCGCCCACTTCGACGAAATCCGGCGTAAGGCGACGATGGACGCCGGCACCGCGGCCGGGTTCAACGTGATCGGCATCGTGAACGAGCCGGTCGCGGCTGCGTTGTGCTATGCCACGACGCGGGACGTGTCGGGGCGGGTCCTGGTCTACGACCTCGGCGGCGGCACCTTCGACGTGACCCTCATGGACGTCAAAGGCCTGGACATGGAGATCATCTGCTCCCAGGGCGACCACGCCCTGGGCGGCATCGATTTCGACAAGACCGTCCTGGAGCTGCTTCAGAAAATGTACCGCGACAAGTTCGGCGCCGACCTGATCACGTCGGAAGAGGAACGGGCCCGGTATGAGGACGAAGCCGAAGACATCAAGAAGACGCTTTCCCGCCGGCCGTCGGCCAAGACGATGCTCTACGGCCCCAGCGGCAGCATGAGAGCGGAGATCTCCCGGGAGGTGTTCGAACAGGGCATCACCCCCCTGGTGGCCCGGGCGGACATGCTCGTCGAGGTCGTCCTGGATGAGGCAGGTCTCAAGCCTTCGGACGTCACCACGGTCCTGTTGGTCGGCGGCAGCACGCGCGTGCCGCTGATCCGAACACACCTGGAGAGCATTTTCGGGTTCCCGCCGGAATGTTCGATCAACGTGGACGAGTGCGTCGCCCTCGGCGCAGCTCTGCACGCGGGCATCACCAAGCTCCGCGAGGACCCCGACAACGTGGCCTCCGGCATTCGCGAGGGCCTCAAGGACATCAGTCTGACCGACGTCTGCAACCACAGCTATGGCACGATCTGCGCCCCGATCGACAAGGAAACGGGCCGACGCGTCGTGCAGAACCGAATCATCCTGAAGAAGAACACGCCCCTGCCGTGCGAGGTGTCGCAGACATTCTACACGGTCTCGCAGGGTCAGAAGCGCGTGGAGGTGACGATCACGCAGGGCGAAGACACCGACCCCGCTTACGTGAATCGGATCGCCACACACAGTCTGGAACTGCCGCCGGACCGGGCGGCCGAACGACCGATCCAAGTGACCTACAGCTACGACCTCAACCAGCGAATGCACTGCTCGTTCCAGGACGTCGAGTCCGGACGGCTGCTGGAGCTGGATTTCTCGCTGGATGAGAACGGCTCGGTGGCGGAAGAGGCCGCCGCCCAGACCGCGAAACTCGAACCGTTCAAGGTGCAATAGGAGCCCAGTTTCGTCGGGATTAATGGAGTTTATGCCCACAGGATTGTCCAGGATCATAGCCGCCGTCCGAGCCTTCTGCTCGGACCTGTTCAAGCGAGCGAGTTGCGGCGCCCCGCCGCAGCTGCCTTCGACCGCCCGCGTCCGTCCGTGCAAGCCTGCGGGCAGCCGGAGCGAGTCGCCCTCGGCCGAGGGACTGTCTCAACCGGTCGATCCGTCCAGGCTCAACTGCCGCGTCAGAATCGGCCGGCAAGCCGACGGAGATTCCTTCCGCTCGGTCATCCTCATCGACCTGTGCGGCACGATCCAGGCTCCTTCCGACGGGCACGAGGTGAATCTGCACATCGGAATTCGGGACGTCACGGACGGCGAAAGCGAGTCGTTGCCGGTTTTGAACCGGCCCAAACAGGGCCCCCTGAATCCGGCCTCGCACTTCAACTTCCAGTCGGACATGGGACGGCTGTGCCGTCAGACGACCGTGCTGGAGGACTGGACCGGCGTGGCCCAAATCTCGCCGGAGTGGTTCGTCCTGGCTCGCACCGGTTCCCGACGAATGCAGTACACGGTGACCGTCGTATCGCGTCAAACAGGCGAACCGCTGGCCCGCTGCGAGTGCGTCGGCGTCTACGAGAACACCGAGCCGGGGTACCTCGACATCGAGGACAACATCCAGCGGGCCAAGACGCTTGCGGTGGGATTGGCTTTCAGCGTCGGAGCGGCCAACGGCAAGCTCCTGGATCCCGAGGTGAACGTCATCTACGCCTGGGTCAAGACCAACTTCGGATCCGCCGACGTCTCCTCCGGGGCGAGGCTGGAGCTGGAACGGGCTTTGCAAAAGACCGCCACGTTCTTCCGCCGGGGCGGGACCCTCAATCTGCCGCCGATCTGCAGCGAAATCGTCGAGATCGCCCCGCTCATCGGGCGAATCGAGATCCTGGATCTGTGCCTGCGAGTCGCGGCGGCCAAGGGGCAGGTGACCACGGCGGAACTGCAGATTCTCAAGAACCTCTCGGACTGGCTCCAGGTCGACCGGGGCAGGCTTCGCACGATGGTCGAGAAGATCCTGCCGGTCGAGATGCACCAAGGCCACGACGCCGAGATGATCCTGGGCATCACGGCGGGCATGAGCCAGGAGGAGGCCCGCGTCCAGTTGAACCGCGAGTACGCCAAGTGGAGTTCGCGGGTCATCAGCACCGACCCGTCGATCCGCCGCCAGGCCGACCAGATGCTCAAGCTCCTGGGACAGGCCCGGACCCAGTACGTGGGCGTCAAGACCTCCTGCTAGGCGTCTTCCGCCGGCGGTCTACTTCGGCCAGACGATCGGAAAGAGCTTCTTCAGCTCGTCGGGCGAAGGACGGCGGCCGTATTCGCACAGTTCGAATGCCTCCGCGTACTTGACTTCCTTGGCCTTGTCCGGGCCGTACAACTCGGCCAACTTGCCGCGATACTTGTCCGCGACGCCCTTGTCCCGCCCGGCGATGCGGTCGTCGACTTCCCTACGCCGCTGCTGGCGTGCCTGGGGATCCTCCGGCACCGGAACCACCTTCTCGAAATCCCCGGTCGCCCAGAGCGATTCGATCTGGGACTGGAGCTTCCAGATGGCTTCCTGCTTCTTCTGAATCACCGCGTCCGTGGCGACGACCACGTCCGGGGCGAAGGGATTGGGCTTCTGGAATCCGTCCGAAAGGTACAAAAACACAGGGTTCTTCGCCAGTTGCGGCACATCCGGGCAGAAGAACCGCACCGTCACCATGTAGGCCGCGTCCTGCATCAGGACCCCCACGTAGCGATGGTCCGGGTGGTAATCGTTCGGGCGGTGCCCCATCACGACGTCCGCCCTCCATTCCCGGATGAGCCGGACGAATTCCTTGCGGTTCTCCAGGGTTGGCATGAGCTCGCCGTCGTGGATGTCGAGAACCTCGCTCTCGATCCCGAGAACCTTGGCGGCCTCCTTGACCTCGGCGGTCCGACGCTGGGCCAGGGCCCCGCCGGACATCTCGGCGTGACCGATATCGCCGTTGGTGACCGAGACGAATTTCACGTGATGGCCCTGGGCGGCCCAGAGGGCTGCCGTGCCGGCGGCTTTGAGTTCGCAGTCGTCGGGATGAGCCCCGAAGACGATGATTCGCAGCTTGCCATCGCCGGGGTCCGCCGCAGCCCGGCATCTCGTTCCGGCGGGCAGGAAGGCCAACACCAGCGCTATCACGCCTGCGGCCCCCCAAGGGGTTTTCGATGTCCTGGATGCGTCTCGGTGGGATCTCATCGTCTGTCTCCTTGACTGCCAATGTCCGGATACTCCCCCGCCCATGGGGAGATGCCTTGAAAAACGTGATCTTGCTGATGCCGAGCACCGATACTCCCCCGCCCATGGGGAGATGCCCGTCACTGCGTGCCGGGAACGGTATTATGCCCCCGGCCCGACGGGAGTGCAACCCCGCCTTTTCGCCGGCTGGGGGAAATAATGCCAAAGGCCTTGACCTCTTCCTGCCGATGTGATATACAGGAAATAAGTCCGGTTTCGCAAGAGACACGCGCAGAAATTCACACAATCTGCGTTCGAACAAGTACACACGGTGGAGTTACGTGATGTGGAGGAAGGATTCTCTGCGATAGGCGTTCTGCCCTGTACAAGGCTGTTCCCTCATCTCCTTCGGCCCTGATCGGGAACAGCTTTGCGGAAAGGAGGTGTATGCCCGACAGTCACAGCAAGGGATGAGACATCGCATTTCGAATTGTGTGGTATGGGTTCCAAGTATCTGTGGAGGACAAGAACATGAGAAGGTATCTCTGCGCAACACTGCTGGCCGCTCTGGCAATGGCGACATCGGCCTCAGGCACCATGGTACGGCAAGAGTGGTGGACGGGGGTCAGCAGCAGCCGTCAGGCCATCATCGATTTCCTCAAAGACCTCGTCAATCCCGTCCCCGTGCCGAACCTGGAGGTGATCCAGGACACCTCGGACTTCAGCGGCTCCAGGGACAACTACGTGGCCAAATTCTATGGCTGGGTCACCGTTCCCGAGACGGGCACCTACCAGTTCCACTATGCCTGCGACGACTACGGCATGCTGTACGTCAGCCAGGACGAGAACATGGAAAACGCCGTCGAAGTGGCCTACGTCGATGGCTGGTGCGCCGTCGATGAATGGAACAAGTACACGACGCAGCATTCGGCCCCGATGAACCTCAAGAAGGGCCAGATCATGGCCGTGATGGCCTTCTTCCAGGAGGCCGGCGGCGGCGACAACATGGACCTCGGCTGGACCGGTCCGGGGCTGAGCAGCAACATCGCCAACCCGACCTATCTGACCAACTACATCACCCACATCCCCCCGACGCCGAGCAAGGCCAGGAGCCCGAATCCGGACGTTGAAGCGACGGATGTGCCGCTGGACGCCGCCCTCAGTTGGGGCGCCGGCAAGTTCGCGGCCACCCACGATGTCTACCTGGGCACCGTGTTCGATGACGTCAACACGGCAAGCCGGGCCAATCCTAAGGGCGTGCTCGTCAGCCAGGGCCAGGCGAACGCTTCGTTCGATCTGGAGGGGCTCGTCGACTTCGGCACGACCTACTACTGGCGTATCGACGAGGTGAACGCGCCTCCGACGAACACCATCTTCAAGGGCAAGATCTGGAGTTTCACGACCGAGCCGTTCTCGTATCCGATCACGAGCATCACCGCCACGGCTTCCAGCCAGAGCCGCGCCGACACCGGGCCGCAGAACACGGTCAACGGATCCGGCCTGAACGCTGCCGACCAGCACTCGGTCGAGTTGACCCAGATGTGGATGACCGGCCCCGCCGGCCCGCACTGGATCAAGTACGAGTTCGACAAGGTCTACAAACTCGATAAGATGCAGGTCTGGAACTCCAACCAGATCATCGAAGGGTTCGTCGGCTTCGGCGCCAAGGACGTGGCGGTCGAGTACTCGACCGACGGCGAGACCTGGACGGCCCTGGAGGGCGTTCCCGAGTTCGCTCAGGCTCCCGGCTCGCCCACCTACGCGGCCAACACCGTCGTCGATTTCGGCGGCGTCACCGCCAAGTACGTCAAACTGACGATCAACAGCAACTGGGGCGGAGTCGCCACCCAGGTCAGCCTCGCTGAGGTGCGGATCCTGTACGTCCCGGTGCAGGCCCGCCTGCCCGAGCCGGCGGACGACGCATCGGGTGTCAGCCTGGCCACCACATTCAACTGGCGGCCCGGACGTGAGGCGACCTCACACAAGGTCTACTTCGGCGCCGATGCCGACGCTGTGGCCGCGGGAACCGCCTCCTCCCAGACGGTGACCGACCACAGCTTCACTCCGCCGACGATGAACTTCGGGACCGAGTACTTCTGGAAGGTCGATGAGATCGGCGACGCCGGCACCTACGCAGGCGACGTCTGGAGCTTCGTCAGTCAGGAGTATGCGGCGATCGACGACTTCGAAGGCTACACCGACGACGAAGGCAGCCGGATCTACGAGTCCTGGACCGACGGCGTGACCAACGGCTTGAGCGGCTCGACCGTAGGGTACATGCAGGCGCCGTTTGCCGAGAAGACCGTCGTTCACAGCGGCTTGCAGGCCATGCCGCTGTTCTATGACAACAGCGTGTCCCCGTTCGTCTCCGAGGCGGAGTTGGCCTTCGACACAGCCCAGAACTGGACGGGCAACGCGGCCGACAGCCTGTTGCTGTACGTCCGCGGCCAGTCGCCGGGCTTCGTTCAGATGCCGTCCGGCACCATCTATATGAATGGCCAGGGCGCGGATATCTGGGGCACCTCAGACCAATTCCGCTATGCCTACAAGACCCTCACCGGCAACGGCACGATCGTCGCCCGCGTCCACAGCATCTACAACACGCCGGGCAACGACGGCTGGTCCAAGGCCGGCGTCATGATCCGCCAGAGC
>JAAYVJ010000663.1 GCA_012517265.1 Planctomycetota bacterium
AGGCGGTCGGGGTTCTTGTAGATCTCCGCGTCGCCGAACTGCTGCTTCATCGCGTCGATCTCCTGCTCGATCTCCATGATCATGGCCTCGATCTGATCGACGGTGTACTTGTTGAACCGCTTGAGCTCCTCTGGGGCTCTGTTGACCGGGGCGGCTTCCGATTTCTGATGTTTGATTCTTGATTGTTGATTTCGGGCCTCCGCGGCCTGTGCTTCCTTCTGTTCTTTCTCCTCGATACGCCGGCGGATCGTGTCGGCGTAGACCGAATAGGCGGGTTCGCCCACGATGAACTCGGTCCGGCCGAGCTGCCGCTGGCCGAACTCGTCGGTGCCGATCACGAGCAGCTTGTCCGCGACGCGGTCGAGGAAGTAACGGTCGTGGCTGACCACGATGATCGTGCCGGTGTACTCGTCGAGCGCCTCTTCGAGCATCTCCCGGCTGGCGATGTCCAGGTGGTTCGTCGGCTCGTCCATGATGAGCACGTCGGGGGCCGAGAGGACGAGTTTGCAGAGCATCAGCCGGCTGCGCTGCCCGCCGCTGAGCTCGCCGCAGAGCTTGTACACGTCGTCGCCGGAGAACAGGAATGCGCCCAATCGCCGCCGGACCTCCTCCGGCACGAGTTCCGGATTTGCGCTCCAGGCCTCGTCGAGGACACTGCGGCTGGGGTCGAGCACTTCGCCGTGCTGGTCGAGGTAGCCCACGCGGAGGGTTTCGCCCACGCGGATCTTGCCTGCGGTGGGCTCGACCCGGCCCAGGGCCAGCTCGATCAGGGTGGTCTTGCCTGTGCCGTTGGGGCCGGTGATGCCGAGCCGCTCGCCGTTGAGGACGTCGAAGGTCAGGCCCTCAAACAGCGTCAGTTCGCCGTAGGACTTGGTCAGGTTCTCGCAGCGGATGATGATCTCGCTGGCCTTGCCGGTCTTGCCGAACGAGAAGGCGATGGTCCGCTGGCTGTTGGGCTTGTCCAGGAAGTCGGGGTTCTCCTTGAGCAGGCGGTTCAGGCGGGTCTTGCGGCCCTTGGCGGTGCCCCGCATGCCTTCCTGGTCCTTGTTTCGGGCGATGAAGTCCCTCGTTCGCTCGACCATCTCGACCCGGCGGAGGTACTCTCGCTCTTCCTGGAGGCGGACGGTCTGCCTGGTTTCGACGAAGTTGGTGTAGTTTCCCGGCCAGACCTTGGCCTGGCCCCGCTCGATCTCGATGATCTTGCACGCGACCCGGTCCAAGAGGTAGCGGTCGTGGCTGATGACGACCGCGGCCCCTCGGTAGTTGTTCAGGAACCGCTCGAGCCATTCGGTGGCCTGGAGGTCCAGGTGGTTGGTCGGCTCGTCGAGCAGGAGCAGGTCGGTCTGGAGCATGAGGACCTGGGCCAAGCCCAGGCGCGAGAGCTGCCCGCCGCTCAGCGCCGAGGTCTTGACGTGGTGCAACTCCGGCTCGAAGCCCAGGGCCGCGAGAGTCGTGTGGATGCGGGTCTCGTACTCGTATCCGCCGGCGATCTCGAATTCGTGGTTCAGGCGGTCGTAGTGACGCATCTTGGCCTGGAGTTCGGGGCCCGTCAATCGCTCCATCTCGTGCGAGACCTCGTGGATCGCCTCCTGGAGCCGGAAGATCTCCTCGACGCCGGCGTGCATTTCCTCCAGGACGGTCCGCTCGCCGCTGAAGGAGGCCTCCTGGGGCAGATACCCGATCCGCAGGCCCTTCTGGCGGATGACCTGGCCCATGTCCTGGCGGACTTGGCCGGTGATCAGTCTGAGGATGGTCGTCTTGCCGCAGCCGTTGGGCCCGACCATGCCGACCTTCTCGCCCGGATGGAGCTGGAGGTCCAGGTGGTCCAGCACGATCTCCGGGCCGAAGGCCACGTGGATGTCCTGCAATGTTACGATCGCCATGTCTTCTCAATCCAACCCAGGTTTCAACCGAGCTTATGGTACCCGCCGGGGCGTGCGGATTCAAGGGTTGTCCCCGGCCGGAGCAAGACCCCGCCTCCCCGAGGGGAAAAACCCCTTGCAATCGCCCCCCGCTCGTGGTTTATTGCTCAATAATTCGTCAATTGCGAACGTCTTATCGTGCGTATGGCCCATCAAACAGCACAGAGGCTTGGCTTGCCCGGCCCCGGCGTCGGCACACACGTCCTTTCGGGCAAGCAATCGGTTCGTCCACAGATCATGCCGTTGAACACGACGGAGGTACCCCGTAGGCATAGCATTGGAGAGCTCTAATTATGGTGAAACGAAGAACTTGGACAAGACGAGAACTCCTGCGGAGTTCGGCAATGGCGGCCGGGACCCTGGTATTGTCCGGGGCGGCCGGACACCTGGCTTACGCCCAGGGCAGCGATGAGATCCGCGTCGGCGTCGTCGGCTGCGGCGGTCGCGGCTCGGGCGCGGCCAACGACTGCGTGAATTCCTCTCCCGGCGTGAAGATCGTCGCCCTGGCGGACGCCTTCACGGATCGGATGGAGGGCCTCAAGAAGCAGTTCAGCGTTCCGGACGATCGCTGCTTCGTCGGACTGGACGCCTACAAGGAACTGATGGCCCTGAAGGACGTCAACTTGGTGATCCTGGCGACGCCGCCGGGATTCCGGCCGAAACAGTTCGCCGAGGCGATCCGGCAGGGCAAGCACGTGTTCATGGAGAAGCCCGTGGCCGTCTGCCCGACGGGCGTCAAGATGGTGATCGAGGCCTCCGAGATGGCGACCCAGAAGGGCCTGGGCGTCGTCGCCGGGACGCAGCGGCGTCACCAGCCCGAATACGTCGAGACGATGAAACGCATTCACGACGGCGCGATCGGCGAGATCGTGTCGGCCCAGTGCTATTGGAACATGGGCGGCCTCTGGTGCCACGAGCGGCAGCCTGGCGAGAGCGACGTGGAATGGCAGATCCGCAACTGGCTGTACTTCACCTGGTTGTCCGGCGACCACATCTGCGAGCAGCACGTCCACAACATCGACGTGATCAACTGGGCGTTCAACGATGTTCAGCCTGAGATGATCCACGGCCTGGGCGGCCGGCAGTTCCGGACCGATCCCAAGTACGGCAACATTTTCGACCATTTCGGCGTCGAGTTCATCTATCCCGGCGATGTCCGGACCATCAGCACGTGCCGCCAGATCGAGGGCACGGCCAACAACGTCAGCGAACGCGTCGTCGGCACCAAGGGCTGGACCGACTGCTGCGGCACCATCGTCGGCGAAAACGCCTGGCGGTACAAGGGCCCCCGCGCCAACGCGTACGTTCAGGAGCACACGGACCTGATCAAGAGCATCCGCGACGGCAAACCCCTCAACGAGGGCAAGCGGATCGCCGAGAGCACGCTGTGCGCGATCATGGGCCGCGAGTCGGCCTACCAGCGCCAGCAGTTCCGGCGGTCTTGGATGCTCAACCGCTGCACGCTGAACCTGCTGCCCGCCGACGAACTCAAGCTCAGCGACGCGATGCCGGTGCCCCCGGTGGCGATCCCCGGCCGGTACTTTGTGCCCGGGTGGGAACAGGAGCGTCGCGGCAATCGCGGCTGACCCCCCGACTCTGGGTGCGGACTGAACGAAACGAAGATACCGAACGAAGGAGATTTCGCATATGTCGTCACAAGTGAACAAACTGTCCGGGACGCAGGCGACCGTGGCGGCCGGCGCGGCGGCCGTGATGGCCGGGATGGCCCACGCGCAGGGTTCCGATAAGATCAAGGTCGGGCTCCTGGGCTGCGGCGGACGCGGCAACGGCGCCGTGCGGCAGAACCTCGCGGCCGACCCCGGCGTCGAGATCATCGCTCTGGCCGACCTGTTCGAACACAAAGTCAAGGGGACCCGCAGCGGTCTGGTGAAAGAGTTCGGGGACCGGATCAAGGTCGCCGACGACCACATGTTCTGGGGGTATGACTGCCACGAGAAGCTGGCGGCCTGCGAGGCCGACCTGCTGCTGATGGCGACGGCCCCGGCGTTCCGCGGCCGCCAGTTGATGGCCGCGATCAAGGCCGGCAAGCACGTCTTCACGGAGAAGCCCGTCGGCACCGACGTCGCCGGCTGCAAGGAGATCATTGAGGCCTCGAAACTGGCCAAAGAGAAAAACCTCTCGATCGTCTGCGGCACGCAGCGCCGGCACGAGTTCAGCCGGGTCGAGCTGATGAAACGCATCCACGACGGCGCGATCGGCGAACTCGTGGGCGGCCAGTGCTACTGGTACGGCGACGGCATCTGGTACCGCGGCGCTCAGGACTGGATGACCGAGTTGCAGTGGCAGTGCGAGAACTGGTACCACTTCACGTGGCTCTCCGGCGACCAGATCTGCGAGCAGCACATCCACAACATCGACGTGCTGAACTGGTGCTTCGACGGCCCGCCGAAGAAGATCATGGCGGTCGGCGGCCGCCAGTGGCGCAGCACCAACCCCGACCAGGTCCGGATGGCCAAACAAGTCTGCAAGAAGTACAACAACGGCAGCGAAGCCGGCTGGGAGAAGTACAACGGCGACATCTGGGACCACATCTACGCCGAGTTCGAGTACGCCAACGGGGCCCGCTGCCTGAGCTTCAGCGGCCACAGCCCCGGCACCGGCCGCAACGGCGAGAAGATCGTCGGCACCAAGGGCACCAGCGACTGCCGGATCGAGATCAAGGGCGTCAACGCCTGGAAGTACGAAGGCGAAATGGTCGACGGCATGAACCAGGAACACATCGACCTGATCAAGAGCATCCGCAGCGGCGCAGGCCTCAACGAGGGCATCCGGATCGCCGAGAGCACCCTGACGGCGATCGGCGCCCGCATTGCGGCCTATACCGGCCAAGTCGTCACCTGGGATTGGCTGATGAACGAGTGCAAGCAGAGCCTTGTGCCCAGCCAGGCCGACATCATGGCGGGCAAGCCGCTGTACCAGCCCATCGCCACCGGCTGCGATCCGCTGGTGTAGCCATCGATGAAATCTGCTTGAGCATCGATGATCGCGGCAAGTCGCCGCGATCCGAGATCACGAAACCCAAAGGCCCGACGGCCGGATCAAGTTCCGATCGTCGGGCCTTTGCCGTTGTCGACCGAGGGGGACTGGGTATGGCGAGTGCAATCGGGATAGTCCTGATCCTGTCGGCCGCAGGCCCGCGATGCCTTGCGGCGACTCTTGCTGGCGTGCTTCGGCTGTCCTTCTCGCTCCCGGTGCAGTTCGCCGGTGATTTCGGGACGCACAGATCGCCTCTGGTGTCCGAGGACGGTACGCCGGTCAACACGCTCTTGGGCTCCAGCAACCGCGTCGCGATGGCCGGCCGTGACGCTCACAGCCCAACGGCTGAATCCAACGAGCGGATCCACGCGGTTTTCGAGCGATTCCTCAAGGCGGGCGATGTCCCGTGATCTGACCGGGCAGTGAGTTCTCAGGGCGCGTGGGCGCCTTTGATGATGTAGCCGCCGGACTTCTCTTCCGCCTCCAGGTCCAGGATGCCCTGGGCCTGGGCCTCCTCCAGCAGTTGTCCGAAGGACCGGAAGCCGTAGTAGGATTCGCTGAAGCCCGGGCGACGGCGCTTGAGCGTCTGCTTGAGCATCGAGCTCCAGATCTTCTCGCCTTCGCCTCGCTCCTCGACCAGGGCCTCGTAGGTCGCCACGATCAGGTCCCAGGCCTCCTGTTTCTTGTCCTTGTCCTCGACGGGCTTGGCGGCTTTGGGGGCCTGGCCTTTCCCCTGTCGGCGGGACTGCTGCTGCTGTTGCTGCTCCTTGGAAGGTTCCCTTCGGCGGGCGGGGGGTTTTCGCACCAGATCGTCGTAGTAGATGAATTCGTCGCAGTTGGCGATCAAGAGGTCCGACGTGGAGTTCTTGACGCCGACGCCGATGACGATCTTGTCGTTCTCCCGCAGCTTGCTGACCAGGGGGGAGAAGTCCGAGTCGCCGCTGAGGATGACGAAGGTGTCCAGGTGCTCCTTCGTGTAGCACAGGTCCAGCGCGTCGACCACCATGCGGATGTCCGCGGAGTTCTTGCCCGACAGCCGCACGTGGGGGATCTCGATCATCTCGAACGACGCCTCGTGCATCGCCGGCTTGAATTCCTTGTATCGCTCCCAGTCGCAGTAGGCCTTCTTCACGACGATGTTGCCCTTGAGCAGCAGCCGTTCGAGCACCTTGCCGATGTCGAACTGGGCGTAATTGGCGTCGCGAACGCCCAGCGCGATGTTCTC
>JAAYVJ010000110.1 GCA_012517265.1 Planctomycetota bacterium
CCGCGACGCCCGAACAGAAGAAGGCTTGGTCGCTCGGAGAAGACCTGGACAAGTACCGGGGCCACGCGGTCAAGGAAGGCTCGCGGGATTCCGGCGAGAGCCTCAAGAAGGCGCTGGAGCGGGCCGGCATGACCGTCGGCGACGGCGTCAACGTCTTCATCCTCGGATACGGTTCGGACAAGGCCAAGGCCTTCCGCGCCAACGACGGCAAGGGCCTGCTCGACAATCCCGGCAAGGTCCCGCAGCAGGCGGGGACTGCGGTCGCCAGCTTCGCCGACGGCGTGTACTCCCTGGCCGATCTGATCACGCTCGACGCGCTGCCCGATCCGATCAAGGACGTTTACAAGGACAACAATCCGCTCGTGCGGCCTCTGATCTTCACCGGCCGGACGATCGGCGGGGTCTGGAAGACGACTGAGGAAATCGGCAATTCCGTGACCTGGGGCTATTTCGACAACGTCACCGGCTGCGTGGGCATCGTGGTCGAGGACATCCTGGAACTCTTCAAGCACGTGGGGCAGGCCGCGACGAACCTGGCGCGCGTCCCGGTGCAACTGATCGCCGGCGGCAAGAAGGAAAACGCCGAGCGGGTTATGGACTGGGTCCTTCTGGTTCCCCTGGAGTTCCTGAGCAACTCCGCGGAGATGAAGGGTATCGCCAATATGGACGGGTACAAGACGGCATTCGAGGACAAGGGCGTCATCGGCTCGGTGCTCGAGTTCGGCGGCTCCACCTTCCTGGCCTACCGCGCGGTCGACGAGATGGTCGACAAGCTCAAGGACAAGCACCATCACAAGAGCGCGAGCTCTTCGGAGACGCCGGTGGACAATCCCACCGAGCCTGTTGTGACTCCGACCACGCCGGTCGGCTCGGATCTGCTGTTCATCGTGGACGGCGAGTGGCCCACGGTGACCTCCGGTTCCGGCGTCGTCGTCTTCGAAGGCCAGATCCCGACGATCACCGTGTTGATCGAGTAGTTCGCGGATCCCGACCTCTGGAAAACAGCGTTTCGATTTGCCCCCAGGGGGAGAGTCCTTCGCAGGATTCTCCCCCTGGTTCTTTTGGGGGGAGCCGATGGGCTCGCAGGCCGCGATGCCTCCGGCTTATTCCCAAAACGGCGAAATAAGCCGCCCTGTGGACACGTCTATCCTGGACAACTCGCAGGATGGCCGGCGCGATCTGTTGCATGCGGCGGTTCGGACGGGTGTGTGCTGCGCCCTTGTCGAAAGGACGCACCCTCTGTATTTGTTCGACCCCGAATGCCTCGGGCGGCCGCCGCTTCCGGTGGCTCAACTCTAAGCCACGACCAGAAACGGAGTTGTGTGTGTTGGTGGATTGTTCAATCGGGATGGGGTGTTTACGTGGATTTCAGGAAATGGGTGCTTTGGAGTCTGGTCGGCGCGGTCGCTTGCGGGATCGCCTGGTACGCGTTCTATCGCCCCCAGGTGCATGCCGAGGAGTACCGGCCGATCGGTTCGACTGTTCAGGCGGTTGGCATGGTGGTCGCGGCCGAGCGAAAGCAATCCCCGGAAGACAACCCGGCTCCGGTTGCGCCCGCAGAAGCTGCGCAGACGCCGGCCCCGGCGGCGCCGCCCGAAGAGACCAAGACCCCTGAATCCGGCCAGACGTCGTCCGACACGGCGGCCGGTGCGGCCAATGCCGCAGTTCCCGATCCCAACAAGACGGCGGAATCCTCCTCGGACGGGGAAGCGGTGAACCTCAAAGACGTCGAGATGAAGCTCATCATCCAGAAGATCGCCGACTGGACGGGCAAAGTGGTCATTCCCGCCGACGCGATCATGAAGGAGAAGATCACAATCTACGCGCCGGGCCGGCTGCCCAGAAAGGAAGCCCTGGAGCAGATCTACGGCGCCCTGCGGATCAAGGGGTACACCGCCGAGCAGACGGACAAGACCATCTACCTGCGGCCGATCGGCGACGCGCGGCTCGGCATGGTGCCGACGATTGCGCCGGACCAGCCGCTGGCGGCCATCGAGAACAAGGAGCAGATCGTCCAGAAGTTCTTCCGACTCGCTCACTACAGCCCTACTCAGATGGCCCAGATTGTCCAGCCTCTCATCGGCGAGTACGGCCACATCAGCGCCGACGAGGCCGCCGGGACGCTCCTGGTGATCGACACCGTGGGCAGTCTCATGCGGGTCGAGACGATCATCTCGCAGTTCGACGTGTCGGATGCGGACCAGCTTGTGACCGAGGTGTTCGACGTTCGCAACCGCGCCCCCGGCGAGATCGTGCAGTTGTTGCAGACCCTGCTCTCGGAGGGCCCCGCGCGAAGCGGCGCACAGTCCTGGCGGGGTTCCGGCGGTCCCGGCAGACCCGGCCAGGATCGGAAGGGCTCCGGCGTCGCCGCGTCCTCGGTCATCGTGGGCGGAAGCCGAAAGCCCATGTTGCTGATCCCGGAGCCGCGGTTCAGTTGGATCATCGCCAAAGCCTCCGCCGAGGACCTGGCCCAGATTCGCACGTGGATCGAGCGGCTCGACCGGCCGGTGCCGACCGTGACGGAGGAGGAATCGCTCGACAAGATCGAGAACCGCAATCAGATCGTGCAGCGGTTCGTCAAGCTCAAGCACTGCACCGTGGGGCGGATGGCCGAGATCGTCTCGCCGATGATCGGCGATTCGGGACACGTCACCGCGGAGGAGCAGACGGGCACGCTGATGCTCACCGACACCGTCGAGAACCTCCTGCGGATCGAGAAGGTCATCGCGCAGTTCGACGTCGCCGAGCAGGATGAGACGGTGACGGAGGTGTTCGAACTCCAGCACCGCAATCCCGAGGAGATCGCCGCGTTGCTCGAGGCGGTTCTCGGCCAGAGCCTGCGCCCCGGCACGTCGGGGCGTCCGGATTGGGCGGGACGCGGCGGCCTCAACGGCTGGAGGCCGCGGTCCAGGACCGGCGGGCGCCCCTCCGTCACGGCGGTATCCGGGACCGGTAGCGGCCAGCCCGTGCTCTTCATTCCCGAGCCCAACCGCAAGTGGATCATCGTCAAGGCGATGCCGGAGGACCTTGAAACGGTCCGCGGCTGGATTCGCAGGCTGGACAAGCCGACGCCCACGATCACCGCGGAACAGCCGCTTGCGGAGATCGAGGCCAAGAACCAGGTGGTTCAGCGTTTCATCAAGCTCAAGCACTACGACGCGGTCCGCATGAGCGATATCGTCACGCCGTTGCTGAGCGAATCGGGGCACGTCACCGCCGAGGCCAGCACCGGCACGCTGCTGTTGATCGACACGGTCGAGAACCTGATTCGCATCGAGGCGGTCGTCGAGCAGTTCGACGTTCCCGAGACGGAACACGTGGCGACGCAGATCTTCGAGGTCCGCCATCGCACGCCCGACGAGATCATCTCGCTGCTTGAGACGATCCTTTCGACGGGGGCCAATGGCCCCGGTGGCTACGGACGAAACCAGTACTCCGCGCGGCCCTATCGGCCGGGCGGCCCGCGACGTTCCACGGGCGGCGGAACGTCCTCTGTGATCACCGGGACCGGCGGCAAGTCGATCACGCTGGCCTCGGAGGCCAAGCAGGGCTGGGTGATCGCGAAAGCCTCGCCGGACGACATGGCCGAGATCGGTCGCTGGATCGGGCGGCTGGACCAGGCGGTCCCGATGGTCACGGCGGAAACGCCTTTGAGCACGATCGAGAACAAGAACCAGGTGGTTCAGCGGTGCATCAAGCTGGAGAGCTTCAGTCCCAGCCAGATGGGCGAGATCGTCCTGCCGCTGTTGAGCGAATCCGGATATCTCAGCGCCGACGAGAACACGGGCAATCTCCTCCTGATCGACACGGTCGAGAACCTGATTCGCGTCGAGGCGATCATCGCGCAGTTCGACGTGCCCGAGGCTCGCCAGACGACCACCCAGGTCTTCACCATCGAGAACGCCGACCCGGCGGAGGTCGTCCAGTTGCTTCGCATGCTGCTCAGCGACGCCACCGGCCGCGGTGGTTATGGCCAGGGCTACGGCGGCCGGTCCGGATATCGCGGCTCGCCTTCGGGCGGCCGGCTGTACCGCGGCGGCATGAACAGCGCCGCAACGTCGGTGATCATGGGACCCAGCTCGCTGCCCATCGTGCTGATCCCCGAGCCCAAGCGCAAGTGGGTCATCGCCAGGGCGTCGGCCGAGGACATGAAGCTCATCACCGAATGGATCGCCAAGCTCGATCGCGTCGAACCCACCGAGCGGGAGCATGAGACCCTGTCCATCACCTACGCGGACGTGCGGGAAGTCGCCACGCGGATCAACGAGGCCCTCCAGCAGATGCCCGGCACCGAACTGCAGGCGAGCGTTCTGGTGCAGCCGCTGGAGCAGGCCCGGCAGATCATGATCTTCGGCCGAAGCGATCTCCGCGAGATGATCAAGAAGCTGGTCGTGGAAATCGACGTTCCGCCCGGCCAGTTCGAGACCCGGCATTTCCAGCTCCAGCACGCGGATCCCGAACAGATCAAGCGGAACATCGACGAGCTGTTCGGAGACGGAGCAATCGCCAGTCGGACCGCGTCGTACTCGTCGTATCGGCCGTACGGGTCGCGCGGCGGCTTGTCGCCCGACACGGTCAAGACGATCGCCCACGTCTCGCTCAAGCAGGTCACGGTGACCGCGTCGCCCGAGAACATGAAGAAGATCGCCGAACAGATCGCGTCATGGGATGTTGCGGTCAACGTGGACGAGGTCAAGCCGCGGATCATCGAACTGCGCAACTCCGAGCCCGCGCAGATGGCGACGCTGCTGAACACGCTGTTCAGCCAGCAGTCGAGCAGCCGCACCTCCATCTTCGACTATCTCTTCGGAAGCAGCAGCCAGGACAAGCGGCGGATCGTCGGCCCGCTCTACGGCCAACTGACGTTCGAGGAGGTCACCGGCTCCAAGAAACTGATCGTGATCAGCAACATCCCCGGCGCGTACGATGTCGTGGAGGACCTGATCCGCGAGCTGGACAGCCGGGAGGCGGCGGAGATCCCCAAGGTGGTCCGGCTCAACTACGCCAACCCGGAGACGCTCGCCGAGCGGCTCAACGCGATGTTCAACGAGGAGGGGACTTCGGCCACCATTCGTCTGAGCGACCACGGCCTGAGCAACTACTCGATGGAGGACGGGACTGCCACCAGCGCCGGCGGCAACACCGCCAATCGGAACGCCGCCGCCGGCAGCCGCAGCGAGACCGCGGGCGGCGAGTACCGGCCCTGGTGGACCACCGGCCGCCGCGCGACCAACGAAGCGCCGATCAGCAACATCATCGGCCGTGTGCGGTTCATCCCGGAGAGCCACAGCCGGTCCATCCTGGTTCTGTCGCCTCCGGAGTTCATGGAGAGCATCGAGGCGATGATCGCCGATCTGGACGTGCCCGGCAGGCAGGTCATGCTCAAGGCCATCATCATGCAGGTGGACCACCAGAACATGACCTCGCTCGGGGTGCAGCTCAGCTCCGACTCCACCCGCTGGGACACGCTCGACAACGAGAACGCGATTGTCGCCCGCAACACGCTGACCCGTCTGGAGCAGCACGGGTCCCTGGTGATCAGTCCGCAGACCGGAATCGCCACCGGCGACGGCTCCGCGATCCAGGTCAACGCCAGCATCAGCGCGCTGATCGATTTCCTGGTCCGCGATCTCGACGCCAAGATCCTCAACCAGCAGACCCTCTGGACGAAGGACAACGAAGAAGCGCAGTTCTTCAAGGGCCAGCGCGTCGGGTTCCAGACCCGCGTGTCGATCTCCGACACCGGCGGCCGGGCGACGTCGGACTTCGAGTACGAGAAGGTCGGCATGACGCTCAGGGCGCGCCCGAGCATCACGCCCGAACGGAACGTGGACATGATTATCAACGTGATCCTCTCGCAACTGACGTCCGAAGTGATCAACAGCCAGCGGGTGCGGACCGAGCTGGACACGACGACGAACATGGTCGTCCAGGACGGCCAGACGATCCTCCTGGGCGGCATGCTCTTCCAGGAGGACAGCCGGGTCAAGCGGAAGATCCCGCTGTTGGGCGATCTGCCGCTGGTGGGGGGGCTCTTCCAGCACAACCAGCGGTCGGCCGGCAACAGCGAGTTGCTGATCTTTGTGACGCCGCAGGTGATCGACACGCCGACCGACATGCGGCCGGCGGTTCAGAAGGAGCTCACCGACGCCCGCAAGAAGCTTCAGGATATCCGGGAGCAGCTCGGCCCGCCGGCGGACCCCAACGCCGCCAATGCGTCGGGCGATGCGGAAGTTCCGGCCCCGGTGAAGGAAGAGGGCAAGGAGGCGGTGACCCAGTAGACTGCTCTGCCGGCTGTTCTCCGTGGGAACCCGCCAGGCGGATGCCTGCGGAGAAGAACGCCGCTACTTACCCTCGGCCGCAGCTTGCAGTGCCTTTTCACTGGTGAAGGGCCGGTACGGCCACAGGGGACAGCAGACGATGGGGCATTCAGTGATGCGCGTCCGCTGCCAGTACATGCAGTCCAGGCACTTGGCCGCAATGGCGGCTCGGGCGTCCCCTCCGGACATGGCCTTGTCGTACTTCTTCTGATAGGAGATCCTTCCGACGCCCGGAATCGAGGCACGGTATCTCCGTCTTTGTTCGCGAATCTTCTTCGTCATCGTCCAACGTTATCCTCTGCAGGGGCGGTGCATCGCCCCATGTAGGCGTTTCTGTTTCCCTGCGATGGGGGCTGTCAGATGATCCCTCGCTGGAATCGGCGTTCAGGCCCCGACCGCAATTGCACGAAAGGGTACCGAATGGACGCGTCGAATGCAACGCCAAATGGAGCATCAGGAGAAACCTTGGTATTCGCAGCGTTCTGCAACGATTGACGGATGGCGGCCGGGAGCATACAATTCCCTCGTTTGGGGGCAGAGGGACGGGGGTGACGCTGGCGGCGCCCTGGGATCTCCAGGACGGAGCGGACGGGGAGCCGTGAGGTTGTAGAAAAGGGAATCGCAGCATGAGCATTCGCATCCTTCTGGCGGACGACCACACGATCGTCCTGCAGGGCTTGAGTCGCTTTCTTCAGGAACAGGAAGGCATGGAAGTCGTGGGGCAGGCGAAAGACGGGCTGATGGCCGTGGCGTTGACTCGGGAATTGAAACCGGATCTCGTCATCATGGACATCAGCATGCCCGGCCTGAGCGGCATCGAGGCCACGCGCCAGATTTGCCAGGAAAACCCCGGCGCGAGGGTCATTGGTCTGTCCATGTACGCGGCCAAGCGGTACGTCCAGGAGATGTCCAAGGCCGGCGCCTGCGGATATCTTCTGAAAGATTGCGATTTCGAGGAACTGATCGGGGCGATCCGCACCGTCGCCGGGGGCGGCGTGCATTTTGCCAGCGATTTCCAGGATAAGGCGGTCTCGTGATGCGGCCGGGCCGGA
>JAAYVJ010000664.1 GCA_012517265.1 Planctomycetota bacterium
ACGCCCGGCCCCTGCGCAAGGCGGAAATCGTCGTCGAGGAAGATCGTTCCCGGCTTCAGTGCTCGAATCTGTCGAATGGCGTCGACATTCTCCTGCGTGGCCGGAGGGTGCAGCGAGGTGCCGGAGTACTTCGTGCCGTCGGGTCTCTCCGCCATTCGCCAACGCGTCGGCGGCGCAACCGGCGTCGCGCCCGTGGCGTCGCCCAGCGCGTCGCCCGGATGGCCCAGCGGCACGTTGATGATATTCCAGCCCAGCCCTTTCGCCTCCACCATGGCGATCACCGGTTTGAGGTCTTCCGGCTTCTCATACCAATGCCCGAAGAAGTACGACGCCAGCCAGAGTTCCGTCACGCCGGCGTCTCGCACAATATCGAGCAATTCAGGGCGTGCGGCAATGACCTTGGAAGCCAGGCAGCAGTGAAAACGCCGGGAGCCCTGGGCGGCCAGTGCCGAAGCAGGTTTCAGCAACATCGAAGCGCCCGCAGCGGCGCCAACCGTCAGAAACTCGCGTCTGGATAGCATGTTCGGGGGATTCCTTCTTGGCTACAAGAGACGCCTTGCAAACGTCGCATGTCATGAGTCCACCACAGGTATCGTACCGCGCGAGACAGCGGATTTCAAAGGGAACACTGTCGTCAAAGGAGAAGAGAAGATCCCATCGGTCATCCATATGGGGTCCCTGTCACGTGAAGGAAGACTCACTCTGAACGGAAATCCCTCATCAGGGCGGCGACGGTTCGGCCTTGACTGTCGACCCGACGTGGACTATAACCCCGTTCCCTGCTGTTCATATGCTCTATGGGGACCGTGACGATGACTCTCTCGCGTGTAATTCTTGTGGCGACGACGAATCCCGGGAAGATCCGGGAGCTTCGGGCGATGTTGGATTTTGACGTGGACTTCAAGAGCCTGGCGGACTTCCCCGGTGCACGTGAAGTCGTGGAAGATGGGGCGACGTTCGCGGAGAATGCCCGCAAAAAGGCGCTCGGGTATGCCCAGGCGACCGGGCTCTGGACGCTGGCGGACGACTCGGGCCTCGTCGTGGACGCCCTGGGCGGCGCGCCAGGTGTCAATTCCGCACGGTTCTCAGGGGATAAGCCTAAAGGAGTAGACCGCAAGGTCCACGACCGGCGGAACTGGGAGAAGCTGCTTTCCTTGATGAGGGATATCCCGGCGGAAAAGCGCACCGCCCGGTTCATGTGCTGCCTGTGCCTGGCCAAGCCGGGGGAGGTCCTGATCGAGACGCAGGGCAGCGTCGAAGGGGTCATCACGACCGAGCCGGCCGGCGACGGCGGCTTCGGCTACGACCCGGTCTTCTTCGTGCCGCCGCTCGGCAAGACCGTCGCGCAGATCGGCGACGATGAGAAGAACGCGGTCTCCCACCGCGGCAACGCGATGCGAAGGCTCAAGCCCCTGCTGGAGAAGCTCCTGAAGACCGGGCGATGTTCGCAGTGACGCCGTCAGGTGCGCGACGCATGCGTCGCCCCCACGCGCAGGATCACGGCGCAGGCAGTCGATCCTCTTCGGGGCTCAGGTGCGCGATGTGGCCGAGGATCTTGTGGGCGAGCTGGTAGGCCTCGGCGGCGTCGACATCGCCGTCGGCCATTTCGCGGATCAGTCCCTGTGCGGCCTGGTGCGCCGCCTGCTCTTCCCGGCCTGTGCCCAGGAGATAGAAGATCGCACCGGCCCCCATGTAGACCGCCTTGGCGATCTCGGTCATGGCGAAGTCGCCTTCGTCGTTCTGGATATGTTGCCGCGCGGCTTCGAGCCTCGCCAACGCGAAGTTCCACGCCTCGGCCGCTTTGGGGTTCATGTCGTCACCGTGTCAAATAGGGACTTCTGGAAGATGGCCATTCGATCCACCTTAAGAGGGGAAAACCTGCATTGCGGTTTTCCCCTCTTAAGCTTCGTATGACCTGGAGAATACGGATTAAGCCAATTCTTCAAGGAAATCGTGAAGCAGATTTCCTTGAAGAATATGGATCGAATGGCCATCTTCCAGAAGTCCCATCAGAACCTGAAGATCACTCCGAGATTGACGCCAAACCCGTCGACGTCGGCGTCGTGGAGGTTCTTCAACTCGTCTTTGGCGCTGTCGACGTCGGCCTCCAGGAACAGCCAGCGGGCTTCGGCCAGCACGGAAACGCGGTGAAAACCCACCTCCATGCCCACCAGGGGGAAGAACCCGACGCTGTCGTCGAGGTCCTCCGTGTCGCAGTCGAAAAGGTAGTAGCCGCCGCCGGCCCCGACGTAGGCGACGATCCGCTCGCCGAGCGCCGAGAAGTTCAACAGGGCCGCCGCCTCGAGCGGGACCATGTCGACGTTCACATCGCTGAAGTGGATCCAGCCGGCGCGGGCGTCCACGCTGACCAGATCGATCGGGTTGATCTCCACCTTCGCGCCGCCGCCGTAGCCGGCGCCCAAATCCCTCGAATCCAGCGACGATCCGAACGCCCCGACCTCCAGGCCGGAACCGTGCATGCAGCCTCCGAGAACCAGAGCCGTCGCAGCCAACAACGCCAGACCAACAACCTGTTTTGCCTTCATCTTTCCACTCCTTGCATTTGAAAACGCCGTCGTTCCTCCGGAACACGACTGGGCCCTAGGCTACACGTCCGGCGGCCATCGTGCAACCGACAAATCCCCCCGCCGTCTTCCATGGCTGAGCGTCACGTTTTCGGGTCCTTCGACACCGCAATAGATAGAAGCGGCAATCGCCGTGCAGGGAGGCGCCGTTGCCTCTGTGCGGTCCTGGATGCCGAACGCGTCGGGAAAGGAGGTGAGAGGGCGTGCGTCCAGGACGGCTGTGCGGCGAGTTTCGTGTTTCGCGTCGAAACATCAATGCAACGGGGCAATTTGGAGAACGGAGGCATACCATGAGGAACCTCAGACACTGCGGGATCATCCTGGCCCTCAGCGGCGTGATGCTGGAGCTCCAGGGCCAGCAG
>JAAYVJ010000111.1 GCA_012517265.1 Planctomycetota bacterium
CAGGAAAGGACGATTGGAGGTCTGCGATGAAACGGGCAGCACGCAGCATCGACATATTCTGGATGACGATTCTCACGGCCGTTGCCGCGATCCCCGCCCGCGTCGGGGCCGAGGAAACGGTGATGCTCCCGATGCGCGACGGCGTCAAGCTGGCTACGGATGTCCATCTGCCCGAAGGCGACGGCCCCTGGCCGACCATTCTCGTGATGACCCCCTACAACAGAAAAGGCCTGGCGGGCTTCGCGGCCGAGACCGGCAAGCGGGGCTACGCCCTGGTCGCCCAGGACTTCCGGGGCCGGTTCGAATCCGAGGGCCAAGACTATCCCGTCTTCCTCTCCTGCGGCTGGGGCGAGCATCAGGACGGCTACGACACGGTCGAGTGGATTGCGACCCAGTCCTGGTCCAACGGCAAGGTCGGCGGATTCGGCGTCAGCGCACCGGGCATCGCGCTGAACATGACGGCTCCCAGCCGGCCGCCGCACCTGACCTGCTGCTACGTCGGCGTGGCCTTCTCCAGCATGTACGCCCAGGCGGCCTACCAGGGCGGCGTCTTTCGCAAGGCACTGCTCGAAGACTGGCTCAAGCAGAACAAGTTCAACCCCAAGAACCTCGAACTGATCCGGGCCCATCCGAACTACGACGACTTCTGGAAGGCGATCGATCCCGAGCAGGTCGCCTCGCAGGTGAACGTGCCGACCCTGTTCCTGGGCGGCTGGTACGACATCTTCTCGGCGGGCACGCTCCAAAGCTTCGCAACGATCAACAAGCAAGGCGGCCAGAACGCCTGCGGCCGGTGCCGGCTCGTCGTGGAGCCCTACGGCCACGGCCGGTGCGATGACCTGGTCTTCCCCAACGCCAACCATCCTCCGACGGCGGACGTCTGGAACTGGTTCGACATCTGGCTCAAGAACGACGGCAAAGGGATCGAGCAGATCCCGGCGGTACAGTACTTCGTGATGGGCGATCCGGCCGACCCGAACACCCACGGCAACAAATGGAAGACGGCCGACGACTGGCCGGTCCCGAGCCAGATGGTCGCGGTCTATCTGCACACGGACAACAAACTGCGGCTGAGCCCCTCCGAAGAACTATTCGGCTCGCTCTCGTACAAGTACGACCCGAAGAACCCGGTCCCCACGATCGGCGGGGCGAACCTGACGGACACCAAGGGCCCCAAGGACCAGCGGCCCGTCGAAGAGCGGCCCGACGTGCTCGTGTTCACCTCGCCTGTGTTTGACCGGTATATCGAGTTCACCGGGCAGATCCGAGTCAAGCTCTGGGCCTCCTCGACCGCGCCGGATACCGACTTCACCGCCAAGCTCTGCGACGTCTATCCCGACGGACGGAGCATGATCGTCCTGGACGGCATCCTGAGGGCCAGCCACCGGAACTCCATGAGCGTCAGCGAACCGCTGGAGCCGGGCAAAATCTATGAGCTGGAGATCGACCTGTGGTCCACCAGTCTGGTCGTGGGCCCCGGCCATCGCCTCCGGCTGGCGATCTCATCCAGCAATTCGCCACGGTTCGAGCCCAACCCCAACACAGGAAGACCTTCCGGCGTCGACGACAAAACCGAAGTGGCGACGAACACGATCTACCTGAACGCCAAGCACCCCTCCCATCTCCTGCTTCCGGTCGCGGCTCACTGGCCGCCCGCCGGCGAAGCCCAGACGAAAGCCAAATGAGTCGATCATGGATGGTTGGTTGTCGAGGATTGGAGAGGGTCCCCTCTTCACACGCCATGCCGACTCATCGACAATCGATGGCCGGCCATCAATGGAAAAGGGCAAGGCTCCCGTCTTCCGCTAATGAATCTGCAACAGCCCAAGATTCAGACGAGAGCCCCGCCCCGTCCCGGGATGCGCGCCCGGGCTCGGCAGTCTTATTCACGCGGCCCCAACGGGCCGCCGATCAAACGTAGCCCTGCTGCACCATGGCGTCCGCGACCTTGACGAACGCGGCGGCGTTGGCCCCGTTGACGTAGTTGACAAACCCGTTCTCTCTGCCGTACGCGACGCAGTTCTCGTGAATCGAATGCATGATCGTCTTGAGCTGCGCGTCCACGTCCTCGCGGGAGCGACGCATGCAGCCGGCGTTCTGATTCATCTCCAGGCCGGAGACCGCGACGCCGCCGGCGTTGGCGGCCTTGCCGGGGCCGTAGAGGATCTTGGCGTCGAGGAACACTTCCACCGCATCGGCGTGCGAGGGCATGTTCGCCCCTTCGCTGACGCAGTAGCAGCCGTTCCGGACCAGCGTGCGGGCGTCCTCCTCCTCGATCTCGTTCTGTGTGGCGCTGGGGAAGGCCAGATCGCAGGGGACGGCCCAGGGCCGCTTGCCGGGCAGATACTGGGCTCCTCGGAACTGGTTGGCGTACTCGCTGATTCTCCCGCGGCGGACGTTCTTGAGTTCCATGACCCAAGCCAACTTCTCGGCGTCGATGCCGTCGGGGTCGACGATCGTACCGTTCGAGTCGGACATGGTCACGACCTTGGCCCCCAGCGTATTGAGCTTCTCCACGGTGTACTGGGCCACGTTGCCGGAGCCGGAAACCGTCGCGGTCTTGCCCTTGACGCTCTCGCCCCGCGTAGAGAGCATGTCGTTGGCGAAATACACGGAGCCGTAGCCGGTCGCTTCGGGCCGCAGGTTGGAGCCGCCCCACGCGACGTTCTTGCCGGTCAGGGCGCCGTCGAACCGATGGGTGAGCTTGCGGTATTGGCCGAAGAGGAAACCGATCTCGCGTCCGCCGACGCCGATGTCGCCGGCGGGGACATCGATCTCCGACCCGATGTGCCGGAACAGGCAGGACATGAAGGACTGGCAGAACCGCATGACCTCGCCGTCGCTGCGGCCCTTGGGATCAAAGTCGGAACCGCCCTTGCCGCCGCCCAGAAGCAGCGTGGTGAGACTGTTCTTGAAAACCTGCTCGAAAGCAAGGAATTTCAGCACGCCCAGGTTGACCGAGGGATGGAAACGAAGGCCTCCCTTGTACGGACCCAGCAGGCTGCTCATCTGCACGCGGTAGCCGCGATTGACCCGCACTTCTCCGGCGTCGTCCGTCCAGACGACGCGGAACATGTACACGTTCTCCGGCACCACGAGCCGATCCAGGACTTTGGCGTCCCGGTAGGCCTTCTTGCTCTGCACCAGCGGCATGACCGACCGCGCCACTTCCCGGACGGCCTGATGAAACTCAACCTCGCCGGGAGACTGCGCGACGACTCGCTGCATGAAGGCCTCGACCAGGGGTTCAATGGAAGACTCTTCGGTTCTTCGTGACGCTGTGACACTCATGTGCTCTCCTGTGAATTTCGAACGGTTCGTTCGGATGTCAATTCGCCGCGTCCGGCCGGGGGCGTCCCCGGCGAACG
>JAAYVJ010000665.1 GCA_012517265.1 Planctomycetota bacterium
CGGCGGACGCCGGACCGCTCGCTGCGGATGATCTCGAACGCCTTGTTCAGACGGCCGGTGCCGATCTCGGTCGTCGCCTGCTTGAAGAGCTCGGCGGAGAGGTCCAGCGTGCTCTGGACATTCTTGCCGACCGTGGCGGTGGTGAAGGAGATCGGGGCGTACTTGAGCGACGGGAGCATCTTGGTCAGATACTCCTCGTAGTCGCCCGTGGCGGCGACATCCTTGGCGAGGTCCCACTTGTTGACCACGATGATGCAGGTCTTGTATTCGTCGGCGATCAACCGGGCCAGGACCTTGTCCGGCTGCGAGACCGGCTCGGTCGCGTCGATCAGGAACCACACGACGTCGGCGCGCTTGACCGACTTGGTCGCGCGGACGTTGCTGTAGAACTCGATGTCGTTGGCCATCTTGCCCTTCTTGCGAACGCCGGCGGTGTCGATCACGACGAGGGTCTTGCCGTCCTTCTCGATCCGCACGTCGACGGCGTCGCGGGTCGTGCCGGGCACCTCGCTGACGATCACCCGCTCGGAGCCGGCGATGGCGTTGACGATGCTGCTCTTGCCGGCGTTGCGTTTGCCCACGATGGCGATCTTCATGATCGGCTCGGGCGGCGCGCCAGGCACCAGCAGCGGTTCAAGCCGCTCGAAGATGCGGTCCAGCAGCACGGCCTTGTTGAGGTTGTTCTGAGCCGAGACGCAGAGGAACTCGCCGAAGCCCAGGCGGACGAACTCGCCGGCCGCGGAGAACATCCTGCCGCTGTCGGCCTTGTTCGCGACGCCCTGGACGTTCAGGTCGTGCTTACGGAGCAGCTCGGCGATCTTGGCGTCCAGGGGCGTGATGCCCTCGCGGATGTCGACCACGAACAGCACGAGATCCGCCGAGGCGATGGCCTGGAGGATCTGGCCTTCGATGTGGTCGCTGAGCCGGTCGGAATCGACGATGCCGTAGCCGCCGGTGTCGATCAGCTCGAAGAACTTCTCATTGCGGCCGATGAACGTGCTGACGCGGTCGCGCGTGACGCCCGCGGTGGGGTCCACAATGCTGATCATTTCCCCGGCCAACGCGTTGAGCAGACTGCTCTTGCCCACGTTGGGCCGGCCGATTATCGTCACTACCGGCAAACCCATAGAATCCCGTTCCGAACGAGCCCAGAAACTCCAGATCGAATAGACAGGATTGTACTAGACCGGGGGCTCGGCGGAAAGATCAACCTTCACAATGCGCATAAGACTTTGCTTTGTCGCAATTTACGGCGAGGGACACGCGACGTCGCCCCAGCCGGCGACGGGGCCGCCCTGGAGAATCCCCAGTTGTCACACAATCCCTCTTGACAGCCCATCCCGAGTTCGTTAAGATAGCGAGAATAGTTGATTTGTTGAGAACGGCAAGGGTCTTTACCCGACCCTTGCGATTCGGCCGCGGACACACCTCCACGGCCTTTTTTGTTTTTGCACCGCGTCACTTCTAACAGGGGGACTGATAGAAAGCCCGCGAGCGCCCCACGATCCCGCCGGCGTCACGAGAGTCACAAGCCTTGCCGGAATCGACAGTTACGATGGTCCCATCGGAAATCGCTCCCACGTCTGGTCCGCTCCATCGAAATGATGTCGTCGGTATGATATACACAGTGACACTTGTGGTTCGTTGCCAACAAGTGGAGTAAGGGATTGCTCTGTGCCGCCGGGGACAGGGTCGCGAACGGGTATTGGCTCTTCGGTCCGTGGCGGCAGGACACAGGAAGGAGTAGGTCATGAGGGTGTCTTCATCGATTGTTCTCATAGTGCTGTTGGCTTTGTCGTCGTCCGCGATGGCGGTGCCGACTCTGGATCAGGAACAAGCCACCAGCGACGGCAGCTCACCCATCGGCCCCTGGCGGACCCTGGGCCAGACCTTCACCGCCGGCGTCTCCGGAATCCTGGATCACGTCGAACTGGGAGCGGACTACAACTTCAACGCCGGCAGCAGCCCGTTGATGGTGGACATTCGGGATGTCGCTGCGGGAGTCCCCGGCTCCACCGTGCTGGGCACGGTCGACGTCACCCACGGATTCTTCGACGGCTGGAACAGCGTCAGCTTCCTATCCCAGAACATCGCGTTGACCGCCGGCCAGGAGTACTCGATCGTCGTGTACACCACCGCGGAGACCAATCTGCCGACGATGAACGTCCGCTGGAATCCGGCGTCCTACGCCGACGGCGCCGCCTGGGAACAGGGCGTGGGCGGCACCTGGGAGCCGCTGATGTTCTGGGACGATGCGGCGGATCTCCAGTTCCGCACGTACATGGAGTCGTCGCCGATCGCCGGAGTGCCCGCGCCGGGCGCGATCCTGCTGGCCGGCGTCGGCGCAGGGCTGGTCAACTGGCTCCGCAGACGCAGGGCCCTCTGATCGATCGGGCTGTTGCCCCCCCCTCCCGCGGAGGGTGACTGGAATGGCAGTTTCACGGGCTGTGGTCAAGGAGGACCGCAGCCCGCTTTCTTTTCACAGCGATTCTCAGAGACTGGACCCCTGTACTATCTCTTCAAGACTTGCCGAG
Source organism: Planctomycetota bacterium (assembly GCA_012517265.1). Classification (GTDB taxonomy): domain Bacteria; phylum Planctomycetota; class Phycisphaerae; order Sedimentisphaerales; family Anaerobacaceae; genus PLanc-01. The sequence goes on from JAAYVJ010000665.1 coordinate 2,535, forward strand.
CCTCCCGGCTCTTGTTCGTAGTGACGCCGTGAGGCGTTATCTTCCGCACCCCAGCAAGAGCTTCGATGACTACACGAACGATCGGCTCCTCCGCGGCGCGGTCGAACGTCACATCAAGATCATCGGCGAAGCAGCCAGGAACGTTTCACAGACCTACCGCGATGCTCACCCCGAGATACCCCGGAGGAAGATCATCGCGCAACGCCACGTCCTTGCTCATGAATACGGCGAAGTGAAACACGAGAGCATTTGGCGTGCGGCGACAATTCACACCCCGGAACTGATCGAGCAACTCGAACCGCTCGTCCCGCCACCACCTGCCGGTTGAGCGAATTCCGCAAGCCCTCGCGGGTCTGTAACAAAAGGCGACCGTCTTTATCAGTACCCCAGGAAGCGGAGATCACATTCTGCCCAGCGACTTCCTCGCTGCTTCATGCTCTCAGAGAGGTGCGTCTTGATCCAGTCTGCCCTTGAAGTCGGTATCGAGAAGTAGAGTCTTGGAGAATCCCCTATCACGCCGTATCTGCAACAGGAGATCACCAACAAAAGGAGCCAACTCCTCGGTCTTCAACGCTTCTCCCCTGACCTTCGCCAGGAGAACATTAGCGGATTTTATTACTGAATCTGGTGCGTGAAGCCAGAGGAATGAATACTCGAACCACAGAAGTTCTGTGTTTGCTGATGTTCCTTCGCGAAGGCTCTTCAAACAGAGAAGGAGATTTCGGTAATGGTCTCTCTTGTCCGCAAAGGCTCGCTCTTCCGCTGTTTTCCGCCGGTCCAGATAGAACTTGAGCAGGTAACCGGCGACACCACCAAGACCAGCGATCACAAGTTGTAACCAGTTCATGAAGCGAACCTCTCTCACAGTCCATCACATGCTCGTATGCGAATCAGACTGTACACTCGTGACATCTTATTTCCTCAGCAGTCATGATTGGAAACGTAGCGTGGGTAGCCAGGCAGATCAAGGTGATTCTCGCCTGCAGAGGAGAAGAGCGTTTACCGCATTTCAGGGTGCCAGCGGAGAGAGGGGAGAGACACGAACCCCGCGTCCTATCCGTTAAGCCGGCCCTCTCCGCTGGTACCCCGCAAAGCGAAAAACGCCGTCACTCGGTCCGGACCTTCCGCTTCAGTCCCCGTTTGAGGCAAGCGTGAAATCGAAATCAAACGGTTGCCAGACGAGCAATTGTGCGGGAGAATGCGGGCTGCAGTGGTGGGTTTGAAGTCTCACACGCCCGGCGATGTGAGCCGGGCGTTGGGGTCTCGGGCTTCACACTTGAGACTTCCCACTTCAAACTGCGTAAGATAACGCCTTGCGGCGTCACTACGAACGGGAGGTGTCGGAATGAGAAGTACTCGGCGGGAGTTTCTGAAACAGGCCTTGGTGGGTTCGGCCGCGATGGGGTTGCCTGCGCTGGGGCAGCAGGGACAGAACCAATCGGGTCCGCAGGGCAAGGCCCAGACTGCGATCCCCCGCTGGCGGGGGTTCAACCTGCTGGACATGTTCACGATGCGCAGCCAAGCGGAATTTCCCGAGGACGACTTCAAGTGGATACGGGACTTCGGGTTCGACTTCGTGCGGTTCCCGACGGTCTATCGGCTCTGGATCGAAGACGGCGACGACTACAAGATCAAGGAGTCCATGCTCGAGAAGCTCGACCGCGGGATCGACCTGGCGAACAAGTACGGCCTGCACGTGAGCCTGAACTTCCATCGCGGGCCGGGATATTCGGTCAACCGCGAGTTCACCGAGCCGCACAGCCTCTGGAAGGACCAGTCCGCGCTCGACGCCTTCTGCTTCCACTGGCAGCTCATGGCCAAGCGATACAAGGGCATCTCGAAGGACAAACTCAGCTTCGACCTGATCAACGAGCCGCCCTCGATCGGCCCGCAGATGAGCCGGGCAGACCACGAGCGGGTGGTCCGCGCGGCGGTGGCCGCGATTCGCCAGATCAGTCCCGATCGGCTGATCGTCGCCGACGGCATGAGTTACGGCAACGAGCCCGCGCCGGAACTGGCGGACTTGGGCATCGGCCAGAGCACGCGGGCGTATCAGCCCATGTTCGTCAGCCATGCGGGGGCCTCGTGGGTGAACTACCAGGACTATCCCGAGCCCGCCTGGCCCGGCCACGGCTGGGACCGCAAACGGCTGGAGGAGTTCTACGCCCGGTGGGCGGACCTGGCCCGCAAGGGCGTCGGCGTCCACTGCGGCGAAGGCGGGACCTTCAACAAGACGCCGCACGACGTGACGCTGCGATGGCTTCGCGACGTGCTGGAGATCCTCACCGGCCACAACATCGGCCTGGCACTCTGGAACTTCCGCGGCTCGTTCGGCATCCTCGATTCCGGCCGGACCGACGTCGCGTACGAGGATTTCCACGGCCATAAGCTCGACCGCAAGCTCCTGGACCTGCTGCAGGAGTTCGCATGAGCGCGCACATTCGCTCTTGCGGTTCCGTCGACACGAGGACGTCGAGGCGAATTCGACAGGTGCGTTTCTCGCCTTGGGGATGCCAACGAGCATCGAGGCCCCGATCGCACACATCCACGAGGGCGAGCCCGCTGTCACCGACGGACGGGCCACGTCCTGTGTCAGGCCTGCCTCCTTTCCCCCGCTGGCATCCCCAAAGCGATAAACGCACGCCGCGACCGCGACTGCCCTGCGATACCCACGCCACTGCGGACATGCGACCCTTTCTCGGGCCCTCTCCTTTCCGACCTCGAACTTGAGACTCCGCACCTCCCACTTTCGAAGATAACGCCTCACGACGTCACTACGAACAAGACGGCTCGGAAGGCGGCTCGCCATTTTGATAGTGAAACACGTCTTCGACTGTCGCGTGGAAGGCCCGCGAGATGCGGAAAGCCAGAGGCAGCGAGGGCAAGTACTTGCCCGCCTCGATGGCGATGATCGTCTGGCGCGTGACGCCGACCCTGTCGGCAAGCTCCTGCTGGGTCATCTCGTGGTGATCGAACCGCAGCCGGCGGATGCGATTGCTGATGCGGTCGTCACTCATGGACGCCCCCCCGGCCGTACTGGACCAAAAGCGATACAAAGAACGCGTAGGCATGGCACACCATCGCGGCGGCGACCATCAACGGCAGCCACGCGACGGAGATCACGGTTCCTTCGCCCAGGATCAGACCCGGAAGGTAGGAACCCAGTCCGAGGAAGAAATACACCGTGCCCAAGCCGGCCAGATTGGCGTTCCTCTGGATTTCCCTGTC
>JAAYVJ010000112.1 GCA_012517265.1 Planctomycetota bacterium
CGCTATTGTAGTGGGAAGGCGGAGGGTGGGCAAGCGAGAATCGGGAGGGTGCCCTCGCGGATTTCGGGATGTCGATAGCCCCGTAGGGGGCACGCCCGAAGCGGTCGTGCGGGGGGCATTTGACGCTTTGCGCCAATGGCATGCCATGGAAAAAGAACAACGGGCGCAGGCCCACTCAAGGCGGTGCGCAGCGCGTCTCTCATGCTGCTGGCCCAAAGCGGAAAATGCCCGTCGCCCCGCCGCGCAGCGGCAGGGCGGCGGACTCCGGATCAGTCCGTTCTTTCCTTCAGGAGAATGTCCCTGCGGATATGCGATCGACCGGTCGTGGGGTCTGTCGCGATGTCCGGGGGCGAGCGGGGACGATCGCCCAGCGAAGACGAAGATAACGCCTTACGGCGTCACTACGGACGAGGATCAGCGCAGTTTGATCGTCGCCAGGGCCAGGGCCGCGAAGGCGGCGGCCAGGAGCCAGAAACGCACGACCACTTGCGGCTCGCTCCAGCCGGCCAGGTGGAAGTGGTGATGCAAGGGGGCGCAGCGAAAGAGCCGCTTGCCGTGCGTGTACTTGAAGTAGCCCACCTGCAAGACCACGCTCATCAGCTCGATCACGAAGACGCCGCCGATGATGAGGAGCAGGACCTCGTGCCGGGTGACCAGGGCGCCGTAGCCCATCGCGGCCCCCAGCGACAGCGACCCGCAGTCGCCCATGAAGGTCTGGGCGGGGTAGCAGTTGAACCAGAGGAAGCCCAGGACCGCGCCCAGGATCGAGGCGTAGAAGATGCTCAGCTCGCCCGCCTCCGGGATGTGCGGCAGCAGGAGGTAACTGGCCCAGGTCACCGGCGCGGTGCGGGACATCATCTCGGAGGCGACGAAGCACAGGATCACCAGCACCAGGCTGACCATCGCGACGCAGCCGCCGGCCAGGCCGTCCATGCCGTCGGCCAGGTTCACCGCGTTGCTGGTCATCGAGATGTAAAAGATGGCGATCAGGATGAACGCCCAGTTGCCCAGGGGCAGGCCGTGCTTGTGGAAGGGGATCCAGAAGAGCTTGCCGTCGGCGATCTCGGCGAAGTCGAAGAACAAAAACGACGCGATCAGCACCGCCCCGGCGATCTGGAAGAGCAGCTTCTCCCAGGCGAACAGGCCGTTGCGCCCCCTCTGGCGGGCTGCAGCGGTCAGCTTGAGCCAGTCGTCCACGGCGCCCAGGCCGCCGAACCACAGGAGCACGACGATCGCTTTCTGCACGAAGGGGTTATTGAGCTTGGCCCACAGCAGGGTGCTGGCGATCGTGGCCGAGAGGATGATCAGGCCGCCCATGGTCGGGGTGTTGGCCTTTTCTTTGGTCAGCTCGTTGAGGGCGGCGTGGTAGAACTCCGGCCGGTCGCCGATCTTCATCCGCATCAGCCAGCGGATGATCCGCGGGCCGATCAGAAGCGCGATCGCCAGGCTCGTCAGGATCGCAATGACCGAACGAAACAGGACGTGCTGGTACGCATAGAAGTGCAGCGTATCAGAGAA
>JAAYVJ010000666.1 GCA_012517265.1 Planctomycetota bacterium
CCTCAGGGACATCGTACTGCGAGCCGGAGAGGTCCCGGCCCTGGACGACGCTCCACGGCTGGCCGCCCCCGCCGCCGGGCATCAGACGCTCGAACCCCGCGGCCACCGCGCCGGCGGTCGTCGAGATCGTGTCGAGGCAGACGAGCAAAACGAGAACGTGGGCGATCAGAAGCGTCAGCCGCACGAGCGAGTGCGAGAACGAGCGGGGCCGCATGAAAAGCCGCACCCCCGCATAGATCGCCAGCGCCAGGGCCACGATGGCCAGCACCGGGACCAGCACCATGCAGACGAGAAACGCCGCCCCCGGCTCCCTCGTCCAGTCGCCAAAGTAGTCCCCGGCGTCCAGATACAAGGACACGCCGATGGCCGCCAGCACCAGCGCGACCAGAAACGCCGCGTCCAGCAGGTACCGCGCGAACCACACATCGGAGGACGGCCCGCCCTCCAACGCAATGCCTTGTTCCGACGCCGGCATGAGCCGACTCCTCAGTAATCCAGGAACACGATGTCCTCGGGAATCGCCACCACGTCGCGGTGGTCGGGCCCCAGGAGCTTCTTGATCTCGGTGCTGTGCTTGCCCGCGAGAGTCTTGAGTTGGACGCTGCCGATGCTGGCGACCGCCTTGGCCGATTGATTCAGCAGAACGACCTCGCCCTGCTCGAATGTCCCCTCGACGCCCCGGACGCCGCTGGGCAGCAGGCTCTTGTGATTGCGAAGGGCCTTCATCGCACCGTCGTCGATGTTGATCGTCCCCGCCGGACTGCTGTTCAGTATCCAGCGGGCCCGGTTGCTCAGCTTGCGTTTGGGCATGAAGATCGTACCGAGCGGCTCGCCCGCCATGATCCGACTGATCACCCGGTCCTCCCGCCCGTTGGCCAGCACGATCCGGCAGCCCGCGTTGGCCGCGATCTTGGCCGCCTCGATCTTGGTCTTCATCCCGCCGGTGGAGTGGACGCTGCCGGAGCCGCCGGCGTTCCGCACGATCTCCTCGGTGATCTCGAACACGATCGGGATCGGCCTGGCGTCCGCATGTTCGGCCGGATTCTTGTCGTACAGCGCGTCGATGTCCGTCAACATGATCAGCAGGTCCGCGTCGATCTTGCTGGCCACCAGGGCGCTGAGCTTGTCGTTGTCGCCGAACGCGGTGCCGATCTCGGCCGTGCTGACGCTGTCGTTCTCATTGAGCACCGGGACCACGCCCAGGTCCAGCAGCGTCTCGATCGCGTTGCGGAGGTTGAGATAGGTCTTGCGGTTGGTCAGCACCTCCGCGGTCAGCAGCACCTGGGCGACCTGCACCCCCTGCTGCTCGAACGCCTTGCGGTACTCCCGCATCAGCAGAGGCTGGCCGATCGCGGCGCAGGCCTGCCGCATCTTCATCTCTCTGGGCTTCTCGGCCAGGCCGAGCTGCCCGGCCCCCATGCCGATGGCCCCGCTGGTGACGATGACCACCTGCCGGCCGGACGCGATCAGGCCCTGGACCTGTTCCGCCACGCCGGCGAAATACGCCGTATCGATCCCGCCGCCCTTGGCCAGGGTGTTCGTGCCGATCTTGATGACCACGCGTTTTGTCTTCTCGAAATTTCGCATATCCATTCTCTCGGCCATTATAAGTGCGGAGTTTGAAGTTGGAAGTGCGAAAAGAGCGAAGCCCCCCAAGCCGGCCGTTCCTCCGCGTGAAACTCGCGACTTCCAACTCCCCTCCACCCTCGTCGCCCTGGTTCGCAGTGACGCCGTAAGGCGTTATCTCCCAGATGTTTAGGTATTCATCGAACACCTGGGATATCCCCTCACAGGGACACTGGTATGGAACGTTCGGCCCAAAGCAGGCGGACCTGGAGTGGGGTGCCATGAGACATCGGGAGGGACGGCGAAACGCCGGAGGGAACGACGGGAGCGTGAAAACGCGGCGGGGAGACGTGTGTCCGCCTGGACCGCGTTCCTCCGAGCGTATCACATGCCGGCGACCTCGGACTTCACGTCGAGCCCGGGTTGACAGCCCCCTCGTCACGGCAGTAGACTTTGGGTCGCCCGCAAGCGCTGGGCGGCGTCCGAACGACTCGAAAATCCCAAGGGGCAGCAGACATGAAACGACTCTGGGTCAATGTGGTTCCGTATCGCAAGGAGATCGCCATCGCCGCGCTGGAGAGCGGGGCCGAGGCCCTGGTGCTGCCCGACGGACAGAGCGGCACCGTCCGCCAGTTCGGCAAGATCAAGACGGTCGAGCCCGGCGGCGACCTCAAGCCCGGCGCGGACGTCGAGTTCATCGACGTCGCCAGCAAGGCCGACGAGGACCGCGCGGCCAGCGTGCCCGCCAACAAGCTGGTGGTTCTCAAGATGCTCGACTGGACGATCATCCCGATCGAGAACCTGCTGGCCCGCCGGGGCGGGAACCTGCTCGTGCAGGTCGCCAACAGCGAGCAGGCGAAGCTCATGGTCGAGATCCTGGAGAAAGGCGTCGACGGCGTCGTGCTCGACACGACCGACGTCAACGAGATCAAGAAGACCGCCGAGGTGATCCAGGGCGTCGGCGAGCGGATTCAACTCGTCGAGGCGACGGTCAAGACCGCCCGCCAGCTCGGCATGGGCGACCGCTCCTGCCTGGACACCTGCACCCAGATGGCCCTCGGCGAGGGCATGCTCGTCGGCAACACGGCCAGCGGCTTTTTCCTGGTGCACAGCGAGTCGATCGACAACCCGTACGTCGCGTCGCGGCCCTTCCGCGTGAACGCCGGCGCGGTGCACGCCTACATCCTCACGCCCGGCGGCAAGACGAAGTACCTCGCGGACTTGAAGACCGGCGACGAAGTCATGCTCGTCAACTTCCAGGGCCAGACGCAGGTGGCGTACCTGGGCCGCAACAAGATCGAGCGGCGGCCCATGATGCTGATCGAAGCGGAAGCCCAGGGCCAGCCGATCAGCCTGGTCCTGCAGAACGCCGAGACGATC
>JAAYVJ010000667.1 GCA_012517265.1 Planctomycetota bacterium
GTGTAGTCGCTCGGGATATTGGGCTCGAAGAGCGCCGGGTCCACTGCCTCGGACCACTGGAACTCCAGGAGCCACTTGTCTTCCAGCATCGAACGGCCGCTCTCAGAAAACAATCGACTGTCGCATATATAACAACGCAGCCCCGGCCTTTCGTATAGCAATCTCGGTCTTGGCGATGAACTCTCGGCGGTACCCCAGCGTCTTCTCTGGACCGGAAGGGACCTCATTGACCCCATTGACCTTATTGACAATGGGGTCAATAGGGTCAATCAGGTCCCTCTTGTCTCACCGGCCGGGTGCCTGTGTCAGGCGTCGCCTTGCCGAGGGTGGCCTCTGAAAGTAGAATCCGTCTGTGCCGATACGTCATTGAAAGGATAGAAACGTGAGAGCGATCATCTCATTGGCAATCGTGGCGATTTTGTGTCAATCTCTCGGAGCCCAGGAGCAGGCCAAGCTCTACAAGTTCACGCCGGGGGAGGTCTGGCCGGACGCCGCGGGCAATCCGATCCAGGCGCACGGCGGCGCGGTCATCGTCCGGGACGGCGCCTACTACTGGTACGGCGAGGACCGCACGGTCCGCAGCCGGACCGACGTGTCCTGCTACAGCTCGACCGACCTGTACAACTGGAAGCGCGAAGGCGTGGCGTTCAAGCGGGACGATCTGCCCGAGGACATCCGCGGCAGGACATTCATTGAGCGGCCGAAAGTCATCTACAACGCCAAGACCGGCAAGTACGTCCTCTGGATGCATCTGGAACAGCAGGGCTACCACTTCGCCGAGGCGGGGATCGCGGTGGGCGACCAGCCGGCCGGACCGTTCACCTTCCTGCGTCACATGCGGCCCGTGCAGTACGACGCGGACTACAAGGACGACGATCCCGACCGCCAGAAGGAGTTCGGCGGCACCTATCGCGACATGAACCTCTTCGTGGACGACGACGGCAAGGCCTACGCGCTCTATGCCTCCGAGGGCAACTGGACCTTGTACATCGTTCGACTCAACGACGAGTACACAGGTCCCGAGACCCCGATGGCGCAGGACAAGACCTGGGCCCGGGTCCTGGTGCGAAAGATGCGAGAGGCCCCTGCCCCCTTCAAGCACAACGGTCGGTACTACCTGATCACCTCCGGCTGCACCGGCTGGAATCCCAACGCGGCGGATTATGCCGTCGCGGACAACATCCTGGGTCCGTGGGAGTCCAAGGGCAATCCGTGCACCGGTCCCGAATCGGAGCTGACGTTCCGCTCGCAGAGCACGTGCGTGCTGCCTGTGGCGGGCAAGCCCGGCTGCTTCATCTTCATGTCCGATCGCTGGAACCCGAGAAGGCTTCCCGACTCCCGCTACATCTGGCTGCCTCTAAAGATGGACGCCGACGGCGCGTTCACGATCCGCTGGCAGAACGAATGGGACCTGAGCTGGTTCGACAAGTAGCGAGGCGTCGCCACAAACAGTGAAAGAGCGAAAGGCCGGGAGAACTCTCTCGGCCTTTCGTCTTTTCCTGCACTCTGTCAACCGCCCAACCTCGATTCTTCGGGGGCGGAGGAATCGGTTGTCAGAACACCTCGTGCCTCGGCGCTTCCTTCACGCGGATCTGGATCGAGCCCACCTTGGCGGTCAGGTCGATCTTCTGGTCCCCCTGGCCAACGGTCCCGGAGGCGTGGCTGCCCAGAGCGGCCTGGGCGTTGCCGGCCTGCGCCATCGCGGCGCCGGTGATCGCCAGCGGCAGATCGCTCGAGATCGAGCCGACCTGGGCCTGTGCCTGAATCTTCGCGGACAGACCTTCGGACGCGACGAATTCGATGTTCCCGACGTTCGTGCGAATCGCGACGTCGCCCTGCAGATTCCACGTCCTGACGGCGCCCACCTCCACCACGGCTTCGACCTTCCCCTGGAGATTGGCCATGTTGAGATTGCCCACGTTGAGCCTGGCCTGCGTCTTGACGTCGCTTGGCGCGACGATCCGCAGGTCCACGGCGATCTTGTTTCGCTGCTCCTGGCTCATGCCCTCGGGCACCTGGACGGCGATTCGGACGCGGCCGTCGACCGGCGTGACCTGCACGACGATCTCCTTGGCGATCCGCTCGGCCTCGTCGCGACTTTCGCTCTTGATTCGGGCCGTCGCCTTGACGGTGCAATCCCGCTCCTGCTGCGAAGCGCCCTCGATCGTGACGTTCCCGACGTTGTTCTCCACCTGGACCAGCGTCCCGCTGGGGAGCGACTTGACGAGCAGATCGCCGCACCGAACGACCTGCTCGGCGCTGTCCTTCTGCGGGGCCGCCGGCGGCACAGGAGCCTGAGGGATCTCCTGGACGTGCGGGACCGGCTGCGGCGCCGGCGCCACCTCCGAGACCTGGACATTGACGGATACGGGCGGCA
>JAAYVJ010000668.1 GCA_012517265.1 Planctomycetota bacterium
GGTCGTCTCTGTACGATGTTGGCGGTCTGTGTGGCCTCGGTGGGATATGCCGCGGCGGGTTCCGAACAACCCACGTACGCCGAACGGCTGGGCTGGCCGCGCGGCTCCCGCGTCGTCATCTTTCACGTCGACGACGCCGGGATGTCCTACGATTCGAACATGGGGACGATCCAGGCCATGGAAAAGGGCGTTGCGACCTCGACGAGCGTCATGATGCCGTGCCCGTGGGTGCCGCAGTTCGCGGCGTACGTCCAGGAGCATCCGCAGATCGACGTCGGTGTGCATCTGACGCTGAACGCCGAGTGGAAGAACTACCGCTGGGGCCCGGTCGCAGGACGCTCGGTCGTGCCGGGTCTGGTCGATCCGCAGGGTTACCTCTGGCGGGGCGTCGAGCAGACTGCCGTCAACGGCTCGCCCGACGAGTTCGAGGCTGAGATTCGGGCCCAGCTCGACAAGGCCCTGGCGATGGGCATCCAGCCCACCCACCTCGACAGCCACATGGGCACGTGCTTCCAAATGCCGTTCATTGAGCGGTACGTGAAGCTGGGCATTGAGAAGCAGATCCCGGTCATGATCTTCGGCGGCCATCTTCAGCACGTGGGCGAAGAGGTCGGGGCGTTCCGGCCGATGCTCATGATCCTGGCCGCAACCGTATGGAACGCGGGCCTTCCGGTGCTCGACGACCTCGTGACACAGCCGACGAAGGCCGCCGACTACGACGGCCGCAAGCGGGAACTGATCGAGCTGCTCCGCACGATGCAGCCCGGCGTGACGCAGATCATCGTCCACTGCACGGCCACGACGGAGGTCTTCCAGCACATCTCCGGATCGGGTCCCGCCCGCCAGGCGGAGCTGAACCTGATGCTCGATCCCGAAGTCCGGTCTTTCATCAAGGACCAGGGGATCGTCCTGACCACCTGGCGCGAGCTGAAGACCCGCCGGGACGCCGCGGGCCGATGACGCGGGGTTGACAGAAGGCCGCGAAATATGGTATAAGAGGACTATAATTGTCGCAGGAGATCTCTGCGACGAGAGCCTGTTTTGGGAGGAGCGACCTCGTGAGAACAGCGATAGTCCTGCTGATCGTGCTGCTCGGTTGCGGCAGTCCGGCCTATGCCAACATCGCCGCGACTGTGGACCCTGACGCCCTGACCTGGACGAACATGGCCGACGAGACGGCCCTGGGCTGGCGGTTCTTCGCCGAGAAGGAATTCACGATCACGCACCTGGGGCTCTTCGACTACCACGACGACGGCCTGGGCGCCACTCACACGCTGGGCATCTGGCGCGTGAACAAGACCGGCGGCCTGACCCTGATGCGCCAGGCGGACATCGGCCCCGGCACAGGGACGCTCCTGGACCACCATCTTTTCGTCGATATCGAGGACTTCACGATCGTTCCGGACCCCGTGCCCTGGATTGATCCGGCCAGCGGGAACTCGTACTACGAGAGATGGGTCGTCGGGGTCTGGAGCCCGGACGAGAACGTGGACGCCCTGATCCTCCAGCCGCGGGACGCCGCGACGATCCTGGCCGAATCCGAGGGCTTCATCCGCATGGAGAGCCAACTCAGCCGGACCAGCAGCGTCTTCTCCTACCCCTGGGGCAACGCCAGCGACTACGACTATTTCGGCGTGAACTTCCTGTACACCCCGGCGCAGATCCCCGCCCCAGGCGCTCTGGCCCTGACCGCAGTCGGCCTGGCTCTTCTGTGCCGACGCTCGCGACGGAGCGGGTCGTAGGCGGTGTCCAGTTGGATGGACCTTCCCCGGGGGGGCGTTCAGGGCTTTGGTTCCGTTCGGATGGCCGGATGACAAAATGGTCGCCCGTTGCGCGGTTCAGCTTGTCCACCGGCCCTCAACTTCGTCACGCTCCATACTCCAAGGCATAGCACAGGGCAAATGCGTCGCAGGGTCGAGGACGGTCTGTGGATAAAAGAAACCGAGCCCCCAGGCCGGGAGGATCAGAAGCAGCTTGGCTCTCGTCCTGTCGAGTCGCTTGGGCCTACTCCTGTCGCTCGCGGAATTCGCCGACGAATTTGGTGAACAGGTAGATCGCCACGACGCCCACGAGGACGTGGCCGGCCAGCGTGTACCAGACGTAGTTGGGGTGGGCGCATGCCTGGAAACGGCCGTAGACATAGGTGTAGGCGCCGCTGGTGAGGCCGCCGATGCAGGTGGCCAGGAAGTTGCAGCCCATGTACAGGCCGGCTTTCTCCTTGGGCGCGATCCAGGTGATGTACTCCTGAATTCGCGGCGAAGCGATCATCTCGCCGACCGCGAACAGAAAGA
>JAAYVJ010000669.1 GCA_012517265.1 Planctomycetota bacterium
CTGCCGCCATGGATGAACCCCCAATCCAAAATCCCTGCTTGCGGACTGGAACTCACAAGCGTTCCAGCACCATCAGAGGAATCCATCGGACGATCAAGGCGGAGGATTCATGTGAAATCTGCCGAGCGGCAGACCGCAATACCGTACGCGTACCCGGCATTTACGCAGGCGGAACTAGAGATTCACCGGGATCCGTAAGGTGGAAGGCAACAAAGTCGAAAGTCCGACCGCCGGCGAACAGAACCGCCCCCGGCGGGAACGTCGGATGAAGCTCTCCCCCGACTAGGCACTGGCGAAAGCCGGCTGGAGCAGCCCGCTTTCGTACAGAAGCATGATCAACTGAGGCGTGGACTCGACGCCCATCTTCTCTCGAATACTGGTCAGGTGCGCATCGACGGTCTTGCGGCTCAGGCCGAATTCCTTGGCGATCAGTTTGGTGCCCGAGCCGACCTTCACACGATCCAGGATCTGCCTCTCTCTGTCCGTCAGAAGGGCTTGCTGAGCCTGGATCTGTTTCATCCGCTCCCTTCGACGGCACACATGACGATGCTTCTCGATGGCACAATGGACCTTGTCCAGGAGAAACTGGCCGCGGATCGGCTTCTCCACGAAGTCGAAAGCTCCGTTCTTCAACGCATCGACGGCCATGGAGACATCCCCGTGGCCGGTGATGAAGATGATCGGCAAAGCGATCCCCCGCCGGTTCATCTCATCCTGGAGCTTCAAACCGCTCATGCCCGGCATTCGCACATCCAGCAGGAGACATCCGCAGGTCTCCGGCTCATATGCTTCCAGGAACTGCTGGGCGGAGGCGAAAGTCTTCACATTGAAGGAAACGCTCTCAACCAGCTCCCGCAGGCCGTTTCTGGCGGCATCATCGTCATCCACGATGAAGACGGTGGCTTCAGCGTCCACCATGGGTCTATTCTCCTTCATCATCACGTCACGCTCGGAAAATCGTGCCTTCTCTCTTCAATCGGACGCCAGGCAACAGGAACTTTGATTTTTCTTGACCTTCCATCCGCCGCATCGCCGGCCCCCCATCGTCAGCGAACGGCCGCGTGGTGCACGGGAAGTGAAAAGAAGAACACGGTCCCCCGTCCGACGTTGGGCCGAGCATCGAGGATTCCCTCGTGGGCCTCGACGATCGTGCGGCTGATCGACAATCCGATCCCCAGCCCGTCCGGCTTCGTGGTGAAGAAGGGTTCGAAGAGATGCTCCCTCTGCGCCTGCGACAATCCGATTCCCCTGTCACACACCTCCACGCGAACATGGCCGTCGTTGGAGACGAGAGTCCGCAGGGTCAGCAGCCGGGGTTCGTCCGTCGTGTGACGCATCGCATCGATGGCGTTGCGGATGAGGTTCAACAGAACCTGTTCGATTTGAACGGAGTCGGCGAAGACCGGAGGCACCGACTCGGCCAACTCCAGACTCAACGGCATCCCGTTCTGGGACAACTCCCATCGAACCAGCGACACGGCGTTCCGGACCGTCTCATTGAGGTCGACACTGCCGTAGCGGGGGATACGTCCCTTGGCCAGGGCTCTCATCCGGCGGATGATCACGCCTGCCCGCTCGCCCTGAGACACGATCTGGCCCAGATTCCGGACAATGCGGGCAAGATCGGGCGGTCGGGCCTCGGCCAGACACAGGCAGGCGTCGCCGTAGCTGAGAATCGCGGACAGCGGCTGGTTGAGTTCATGCGCGATCCCGGACGCCATCTCGCCCAAGGTGCTCAGCCGGGCCGCGTGGAGCAGCGTCGCCTCCCGCTCCTTGATGCGGGACTCGATCCGCTTCTGTTCCGTGGTGTCCCGGACGAAGATCACGAACCGCCCCTCCAGGGGGTCCAGGAGCGTAGCCGCAACGTCCACGTCGATCAACACGCCGTCCTTCCTTCGGTGCTTCGTCTCGAAACGATCCGTCCCCGACTCGCCGATGCGTCCGATATGGCACAGGATCTGTTCGGGCGATTCGACCGCGTCCAGATCGCCGATCGTCATGCGGCGCAGCTCCTGGGGCGAATACCCGCTGATCCGGCAGAAGGATTCGTTGAACTCCAGGAGCCGGCCGAGCGAATCGAAGACGCAGATGCCGTCCTGCGCCGTCTCGATCAGTCGACGGTATCGGTGTTCGCTCGTGCGCAAGGCGTGCTCCCACTCTTTGCGGCCCGAGATATCGACCACAATCCCTCGCACGCCCGCGGGCTGCCCGTTCCGCAGGATCAGGGAGCTGAAGATCTGCACGGGAAACGTGCTTCCGTCTTTCCTCTTGGCGACATACTCGTGGTCGTCGAATGATCCCGCAGCGAAGAGCCGGCTGAGATTGGCCCGGATCCGGTCCCATTCCTCCGGGACAAACACCTCGGACACGTGCAGACCGACCACCTCGTCCGCCCGATATCCAATGGTCTCCAGGGCCCAGCGATTGACGTACGTGAAGAAACCCTTGTCATCGAACTCGAAGACCGTCTGGGGCAAACACTCCACCAACTGCCCAAACCGCTCTTCGCTCCCGGGTGAAACCTGAACCAGCAGTCTCTCCTGTCGCCCGACACGCTGCTCAAGCCGCTCGCAATGCTCGAGCAGATCATCGACAAGTCGCAGGCGACGAACAACCCCGACGAATCGATCGGATCGAAAGACCGGCAGAACGCAAGTCCTGGCGTCCGCCATCTGACGCAGGACTGCCGCCAGGTCGTCCGTCTCGTCCACACGGGGTCTCTCCCGGAGACCCTTTGCCGGCGTCTCCCCACCCGATCGAAGAACGTCGTCAGGCGTCAGAATCCCCAGGAATCGGTCGCGGTCCATCACCACCACGAACCCGGCGTCAAGGAGCGGGCCCCGGACCGAGGCGAGCGTCGCGGAGGAATCACAAACCTCGTAATCTCGTTCCACCAGGAGCCTGATCTCCATACCACCTTCCTGCCATGCACGCAATGAGGCAATCCATAGTGCAGGTCATTCTACCACATTGCGCGGCCTTTCGGCCAGTCTCTGCGGCGGTAGAACCTCAAAGGGGCCGGGCTTTCGGCGTGAACGGGACTGTGGCGGCGGACGAGAATCTGTCCTCCAGGGCGTGTCATTGCCAGGGTGGATTCTCGACCTGCGCGTTGCGTTTCCGGGGCAAACACGAGAACTCAGAACCCACCCTGGGCAGCGAATGCGTCAGATTTGCGAATAGCTCGCGGGCTTGAGATACAGGTTGGTGATCCCGTTCCTGCGGAGGATGGCCTTGTCCGCGTATTCGGGCATTCCGGAGAGCTTCTTCCAGTCGGGGTCGCCTCCGAACGCCTTCCAGTTGGCCTTGCTCTCGTCCATGTCCTTGAAGCCGAGCATGTAGGTCAGATTCGGCATCTTCGTCCCGGCCAGGGTCTGGCCGAAGAAGACTGGATGCAGCCCGACCTTGCGGAAGATCGCGATCTCGGCCGTATTGAACATCTCGATCTTCTTGAGGCCGGTGACCTCGCTGGGGCTCTCATACGTCCGCAACTGGAAGATCCGTCCCGGCTCGCCGACCGGGAGCTCCAGCCTGGGCATGCCTTCGAAAGCCTGCATGAGCTGGATATCCAGGTTCTTGTAGGCCGGCTTCTCCGCAGGGGCATAGAGGAATTCGGAGCCTTTCGAGACGAACTCCTGGTCTTCGCCCAGCCGGGCCGCCATCGTCACATACGAGTGAAGGGACGCGTGCACCAGCAGCACATAGAGCGGGCTGATTCCCTCGACGGGGCAGAACACGCCGACCGGCTTGATGCCCAGCCGATTCAGGGCGGGGATCGCCGCCTCGCTGAGGAATTTGTCGAAACCGGCCTTCTGCTCCTCCGTCTCCAGTTCGTAACGACGCAGCTCGTAATAGTCGATCCCGCCGCCCATTCCACGCGCGACGCTTGCCCGGGCGGCCGTCTCATTCGCACGAATCTGGGCCAGCCTCGTGCGATAGGCGACGTCGCTCTCCCCGGGCTGCTTCTCGATGCGGTTCTGTCCCATCGCCGCCCCGCCGCCGATCGCGGCCAATCCTACGACCCCCGCTTTGCTCAGGAATTCCCGTCGCTCCATATTCCGTCTCCTTGGCGATAAGCCATTGAAAGAACCTGCCGCCGGGACGATGAAGCCCAAGGCCTCACCATCCGCCGGGGCAACCAGCCCCCCTATAAGTACTCGGTCCGCCTGCATTCGGCAAGCGAATCCGCCTCGGCGCCGGCCGTCCCTCCAATCTGTGGAAGCCCCCCTCCGCAGGGGTTTCCGCATCACACGGCCTGTTTTTATAGACCCATGCGGGAGAAGGAGGTTCCCTGGCGACGATAATTCTCTTTTCTCGCGGCGAATTGATAAGACCATGGGACGGATAGGACGCATGGGACCTATGGGTCCTATCCGTCCCATGGGTCCCATCGGTTTCCACA
>JAAYVJ010000014.1 GCA_012517265.1 Planctomycetota bacterium
CGCCATGTAATCGCGGTCGATCGGCCAGTTCGCGTGGATCTTCTCCACGAACGCCTGCAAGGCCGCCTTCTTCTGCTCGCTCCAATCGTACTGCTGAAAGGACGGCTGGTCCACGAAGCGGTACCAGGAATAGGTCACCAAAGAGCCGTCGGCGAGCTTGACGGTGAAGGGCCCGCTCTTGGCCCCGGGGTGGGCCCAGGCGCCGGTGGTCGGTGACGTGTAGGGTTTGCCCGGCGCCGCCTGTTTGAACTCCTGTGTCAGCAGCCCCGTCTCGGCGGGCACGTCCGCGGCCGCCACCGCGACGCGTTCGTCTCCGATCTGCTTGAAGTACTGTGGGAACAGGCCCTTGGGGCTGATCTGGCTGTCGAACCATTGCAGGCCCCACACGTCACCCTCAAAGACCTTGGTGTCGAAGACGCGCTCGACGCCGGAGAGCTTCTTGCCGGCCTGATCGTAGCGTGTGGATCGCGTCGTCAACGTGGACTTCCAGGCGCCCTTCGCGTCGAACCGGCCGGAGCAGGCCGGGCCGCCGTCTCGCCAGGCCTTGAAGGCGTCGTACAAGGCCGCCTTCGAGTAGTACGTCACGTCCTGCACCAGGAACGCTCTTCCCTGCTCGTCGGTCGGGAATTGCAGCCTGGGGATCTTCGAATAGACCACCCCGTTCGCATCCTGGGCGTCGAAACGCGGCACGGTGTTGATCTCCATCGCGCCGCCGCCCATGTTGCCCGGCCGGGCGTCGAGCCCCCGTCCGTAGAGAAACGGATAGTCGAACAGCTTGCCGATCTTGCTCCAGGTCTCCGGAATGTAGTAGGCGATCGGCCCTTTGAAGTTGGCGGCGCTGAGGAAACAGGTCCAACTCTGATCGCCGGTGGGCGGATCTCCCGCAGAGGGGTCCGTAAAGGGCAGAGCCATCCACGTGTAGCCCAGGAACTGGCCGTTGGGGTTTCCGTGGAACGGCAGGGCGTCGGGAGGGATGAGCAGCCGGTTGCTCAATTGGGCGATGCCCAATCGGTTGTCCGGCAGAGCCTCGTTGCTGTAGAAGAACGACCAGCCCGGCGATCCGATCTCATAGTCGTAGCATTGCGGCGTGGCGTTCATGCTGAACTTCGGTGGGCCGTAGCGGAAGTGGTTGCCCGCCCAATAGCCCAGCCCGCCTTCGACGGTCTGGAACACGCTCTCCCAGGTGGGACCCCGTTCCTTCCACGTTCGGGCCAGCGTGCCCTCGGGCGCGAGCGGCCGGTCCTTGTTGTCGGAGTTGTCCGGCGTGATCCAGGAGCCCGCCAGGCCGATCTGGAAGTCGGCCAGCGGCTGGCTGATCAGCGGCCAGACCGCGGAATAGAACCCCATGCCGGCGCTGTACTCGGACCGCGCGGGCGGACGGGTCGCACTGAAGCCGATGTAGCCGTGAAGGCCGTCGGAATGGGCAGTGATCTTGCCGGCCTGAGTCTTCCCTTTGTCTTTCGCCCGGCTCTCCTGTCCGGCGCAGGGCAAGGACAGAAACGCAAGGATCAGGATGACCGATTTCAGAGTATTCATGTCGTGTCCTTCTGTTCCTGGTCGTCGTACCCATTCATCGTCTGCACGAAGAGGTCGCCTGTGCACCTCGAAATCGGTTCTGACCTCTACCGTCTTCTTGAGAGGGGCACAATGCTCCCATGAATCGCCAACCCCTGGCTCTCTATGGAACTGACTGGCGGCTTGGGCGAAGGCGGGACAGTTCCGGATCGAGGCACAGTACCTGGCCCGACGACTTCCTCTCCGCCCTCTCGAAGATCAACTCGGAGGAGGCGAAGAGCCCCGAGTTCTCCGCTTTCAGTCTCTTCGATGCCATCCGGCAGTATTGCCTGTCGATCTCGACGCCAATGCTGTTGCGTCCGCTGCGAAGAGCCGCGGCCATGGTTGTGCCGGAACCGCAGAACGGGTCGAGCACGGTGTCGCCTGTGAAGGAAAACATGCACACCAGGCGGGTCGCCAGCTCGAGTGGGAACGGAGCCGGGTGATGTCGCGTGGAGGCCCCGGTGATGTTCCAGATTTGCTGGAACCACTCGTCAAAGACCTTCTTATCGATCCTGCTTTCTCGGCGCTGTTCTTCGGTGGGCTGGCGATATCCGCCAGGCTTTCTCTGCATCAGGATGAACTCGATGTCGTTCTTAATGATCGCGTTCGGTTCGTAGGGCTTGCCGAGGAACTTCGACCCATTGGCCACTTCATAGGACGCGTTCGCGATCTTGTGCCAGATGATCGGATTGAGATTGTCGAATCCGATCTTGCGGCAGCGGACGCAGATGTCCGCATGGA
Source organism: Planctomycetota bacterium (assembly GCA_012517265.1). Lineage (GTDB taxonomy): Bacteria > Planctomycetota > Phycisphaerae > Sedimentisphaerales > Anaerobacaceae > PLanc-01. The sequence goes on from JAAYVJ010000014.1 coordinate 2,299, forward strand.
GAGGGAAGACCAAGTGACGTCCAAACTGGCGACGGGACACGCACACGTCGCCAACCACGCAGACCAGACGCCCGCCGGGAACCAGAACGCGAAAGACATGACGCCAGACCTTCTCCAACTCGTCAAGAAACATTTCATAGTCGTCGATGTGACCGAGTTGCTGGTCATGCTCGTTGTAGCGTTTGAGATTCCAGTAGGGGGGCGACGTGATCGCCAAGTGAACACTCTCCGCGGGGATGAACTCGATGTCCCTTGCGTCGGCGTTGATCAGTCTATGTGTCGTTCCGTTCATGTCTGCTATCCGACTGCGACCAGGTGCCCGAGGAGCGCCTTGGCGAATCTATCCATTGATAGATCCTCCGCGGGTGTGCGGTACGTGCCGTCTCGACCGGTGCCTGCCTGAGAGGTGATGAATGCCGCGGCGGTATAGTGTCGTTCGAGGACGAGCTTGCGGCAGAAGATCTCGTAGCGCCGCGCGTAGGAAGACCCAACGAACTCCGGAAACACCTTGAAGTGGGGTTCCTTCACGCGCACTGTCCGAGTCGACGCTTCGCAATCCTCGAGCATGAAGAAGTATCCCAGAAAAGGCTGTGGGCTTGCCAAGTAAGCCCCTTCGCGGTAGGCGGTCCAGAGATCCAGGGCACTGCCCATGGCTTCTTCGGTCCTGTTGTTGAAGTTGTTTCCGAAGGAGGGGCCCACCTGGGACTTGGCTTCGATTGCGGCAACGAGGATGCCTTCTTTGACAATCACGAGATCCCATTCCTTGGTGGGCCGAAAGAAGCCCGGCAATTCAAGTGCTTTGTCGTAGAAGGTGCTTTCCTGGGCTATCCCCGCGTCGCGGATCAGATCGGCGAACAAGCGGATGAACCCATCCATTTGGCCGCCGCCCGTGACCGCGCCCCTCGCGCCTTGGTCGGTCTTGCCAGTCTGCTGTTGCCTGTTGCGTTGGGACGACCGGGTCCTCCAGTAGTGTGCCACGGCCTCCTGGGTGCGCGCGGCCAGATTCCTCAATGTCCTGTTCTTCTGCATGGGCGGGATTATATCAGATTCTCGGGATTGATCCAGAGCACGATCACGGATTAGGACTGCGTCGGGTGTTCGTTCCATGTGAGGAGCCGATGTCGGCCTGGATGATTTGTGCGGCAGGCCACGAGCAGCGGTGGGGCGAGCCCCACCCTACGCGTCTGTGTCAGTGCGTGGAAGGTGGTTTTGGGGGTATTGGCGGGGCTCGGCGTCTTGGCGAGAGATCACTCCGCTTCTTTGATGAGTTGGATGATCTTCTTGTTCGCGGCTGGGAAGGCGTGGCGATCCAACTCACTGGGGCGGACCCACTTGAGGGCGGCGCAGGCCAGGGGGCGGGGCTCGCCCTGGACGTGCTCGCACTCGAAGGCGTGGATCTCGACGCGGAAGTGGGTGTAGGCGTGCTCGACGACC
>JAAYVJ010000670.1 GCA_012517265.1 Planctomycetota bacterium
CCCGTGGCGGCTCCAAAGGAGTAGCCCACGACCGAGAGGTCCAATCCGAGCGACTCTGTCGCCGCCAGCAGCGTCCGGGCGGCTGCAGACACATCCTCAACCGCGTCGCGGTAGTCCTTCGTCTCCTCGACCGCATTCCAGTAGTCAAAGGCCGACTCCCCGGGCGCCAGCACGATCTCGCTTTCCCCGACGCCCCGATAGTCGAATCGCAGGACCGCACAGCGAGCTGCGAGGCGTTGGGCGATAGAGCAGATGACGTTGTTGTTCATGTCGCCGGCGAAGTGCGGGTGCGGAGAGCACAGGAGCACCGCCTGCTCGGGCTCGGCCTGCTCCGGGTACGACAGGACGCCCCTGAGCCGGGCTGCTCCGCTCGAAAAGGTCACATGTTCTTCCATCGCGGCGGGATTCATCAGTACAACCCTATCGCAGGTTTGATGGCCTCGCTGACGATCGGATGCGGGTCTCGGAGACCATCCTGGAGGAAGCCATCGGCCGCCGCACGGGGCTCCGGCGGGATTCGAACGGCGGTGTCGCGCTCCAGCAGGTTCGGCAAAAACTGCATCTCGTCGAGCCGATGCGCCATGACCTGGCCCCGCCGGCCGTAATCGACGCGGGCCGTGATATCCGGCTTGTCCCCCTCTTGGGACAGAGGAATTAGATTAACGATAAGGCGATCGCCATAAGCAGAATAATCGAAGCCCGTCTCTCTCGTGTATCGAAGCTGCGGCATCATCCCCAGGAGCGTATTGCCGTAACCCGACAGAATCACTGCGTTGGGGAACTGGTCCGCCGTGTTCGCCATGAACTCGGCCGAGGCCGCCATGCCGCCGAGATGAATCCCGCGAATTGCCGTGCGTTTGCCCTCTTCGATTCTCTCCGTAAGGCCACCCAGGACCGCGGGCGTCACGAAAAGGACCTCGATGCTCTGGACCGCGAGAACCGCCAGGGCCTGGTCCTGGATATGCGACAGGTATCGCTGGGCGGCGAAACCACCCGCCGGGAGCTTCTTGGCCCACCGCGGATCGAAGTCCACGGTGAACGCGTCGGCAGCGCCCAAAGCTCGGGCGCACCGCCGGGCGGCCCGGCCGATGATATGAGGACCTGTCGGCCCGATGAACAGCCAATGCCCCCCTTCAGGGAAGCCCGCTCGGCGCGCTGCCTTGACGAAGGGCGTGACGAAGGCCGTCTCGAACTCATCGGCTCTGTGCACCGCGGTCTTGGGTTTGCCCAGGGTCCCGGCCGTCTCGGCAAGCAGGTAGTCGCTGCTCGCGCGAAACGCCCGCGGAATAAAATCCTCGATGGGCCGTTCGGCCAGGGCCTGCTCATCCATGGGGCCGAGAATGGAGAGATCATCGACCGTTCGAATCCGTTCGACCGCGTCGATCCCCAGCTCCCGCTGCCGTTCGAGCCAATATGGCGTGCCGCGGTCGGCATCGAAGTGAATTCGAAGCACCCGTTCGAGCCTGGCGACAAATGGAGAGTTCCCCGTCACGTCTTGTGCCCTCGTCGATCCCACAGACTCACGAACGCCACGCACGCCGGCAGCACCAGGAAGTCCGCCGCGCTGGCGGCAATCATGGTCACCCCGGCCAACAGGCCAAAGTACTGGATCGGCTTGAACTCGGCCAGCAGGAGAATGGCAAATCCCGCTGTCGCCACCAGCGAGGTGAACAGGATGGCGCGTCCGGTCACGCAGAACGTGCTATGGATGGCTGTCGGACTGTCCTGACCGGACAATCTGGCATCTCGATAGCACGAGAAGAAATGAAAGGTGTCGTCCACGGCGATGCCGATCGCCACGCCCGCGATCATGACGGTGGCGGCATCCAGGGGTATACCCAGGATGGCCATCGCCGCGAAGAGCACGGCCGTCGGCAGGAGATTCGGCAAAGAGGCCGCGAGAAAGACCCGCACGGAGAGGAAGAACACGCCGATCAGGACCAGCACCGTAACCGCCGCGGCGGCGAAACTGCGGACTTGCGTGGTGATCAGCGAGTTCTGGGCGGAGTTGAGCAGCGGGACCACGCCGGTCAGCGTGTACGAGGCCGGCGACGAGAGCCTTTCAGCGGCCTGCCGGCTCGCGAAATCCATCAAAGCATAGAAGTCCGTGCCCGACATCGCCCGCACGAGAATCGACATCCGCAGCGAGATTCGCCCTCCGTCCGTATGGCGGTACTTTCGCGACAGAAGCCTCAGCGGGTTCTCCGATGCGCCGGCCATCGTCACCAGAGCGGACTGGCGGATGGCGTCGAGAGAGGTGGCGATGCTCTTGTAGTGAATCACCTGCGCCACCTCGGGGCGCGTGAGAAGGTCGGTCCCGAGCAGTTCGATCTGCTTGAGCAGGCCGCTTCCGCTTTGCCAGTCCGCCACCGCATCCAGTTCGATCGTGTACAGGCCTGTCAGCCGCTCGGCGACGAAGCGGTAGTCCCGGCTGATCCGCGAATCGGCCGGGAAGAACTTCAGCACGTTCGATTCGACGCGGAGTCCGGTCATGAGCAGCAAGGAGACAACCAGCACAACGATGGCCGAGGCCAGGAACCAGATCCTCCGGGACGCGACGGCCCGCCCCAGAGGCGCAGTCCAGTGGGTGGGCCTTGCGAAGACCACCAGGCTGCCCGCCCGCAGCCACGAGAGAACGCCCGGCACGATCGTCGCATTGAAGAGGAACGAGAGCAGCATGCCAATGGCGGCGAACAGCCCGAAATCCGCCACCGGCTGCATATCCGACACGAGCAGGGAGCCGAAGCCGACGGCGGTGGTGACGTTCGACAGGAAGATCGCGGGCAGCACCTCGCGAATGGTCCGGCGGACGGCGGCTCGGTGGTCTCCCGCGTCCGCCAGAAGCGATTGGATGCGCAGCACGATGTGGATTCCGGCCGAGAGCGACAGAACCGTCAGGAGCGAAGGGAGCGTGACGGTCACCATGTTAAAGGTCCTCCCGGCCAGAACCATCAGGCCGGTGGTCCAGAGCGTCGTGACGCCCACCGCGCACATGACGGCGACAACGCCGGCGATCCGCCTGAGAACGACGGCCAGAATCAACAGAGAGACCGCCAGCGCCGCAGGCAGAATCCGGCGGGACGCTTCCCGGGAACCACGATCGAGGGCGACATTCAACAGCGGGGTCCCGGCCAGATGCATCGGCATCGTGCTGGCGGCGACCTGGGCAACCGCGGACTCGATCTGCTCAACGACGACCTTTCGCTCCGGGGGATCGTCGATCTTCCGGAGCCACGCGATGACGCCGAACGTGCGTCCGTCGTGGCCGAGCAGCAGATTCCGGAAGAACCCATTGCTGTGAAGAAGGTCTTTCCAGTCGTCGGGCCTGTATTTCTCGAAGGCGTCGGCCGCCTGCGTGATGTCCAGGACGCCGTCCACCTGCTCGATCTGCCGAAGACGGGCGGCCAGCCTGCCCTGGAGAGCGAGTGTGTCCTGCGAGAGCGGGTCCTGCGCCTGGCCGGCGATCACCACGCACTCTTCGTTTCCGTACTTCTCCAGGAATTGCTGATAGGTTCGATGCGCGTCGCTCCGGGTCCCGGTCCACACCTCGATCGAATTGTCGATGCGCGCGTGTCGGAGCCAATAGACCGGAAGCGCCGTGCCGCACAGGCAGATCAGGGCGATCCAGCGGCTTCTGTCGGCGAAGATCTCCGTGAGTCTATCCCACATGCCCGGTCTCCTCGCCGTAGGGCCATTTCTTGAAGAACGCCGCCAGAACGGTGGCCAATTTCAGGCCCGTTTCGATGTCGCCGTCGAGATTGACCTTTCTCTGGAAGAACGCCTGTTGGGGCGCGAGCCGGCCTCCGACAATCGCGGTGAACACGTCGCTGCCCAGGGAGAACGTGCATTGACAGACCATCCCGTTATCGGAAATCTCCTCCAGCCGGCCCTGGTCGATCCTCAGCGACCACGATTGCCCGGCGACATCCTCGACCGTGATCCGGCATGTTGCGGTCATGCGCTTAAGGTTGGGCAGCAACTGCTGGTGCATCTTCTCGGCCAGGAAACGGTCGAAGTACCGCCGCACGAACCGCTCCCGGCTTCGGCCTGTCATGGCGGCCTCCGCATTCGCCTTTCCCCATCTGGCGGTTCTCGCATACTCCAGCAGTGTGCGAAACAAGGCGGCATTCATCTCCGGCAGCGCCAGGGATGTGCCCTGCAGAGCCCCGTCCGTATTCGTCCGATCGAAGACCGGTTCGCTCCTGAGATACGGAGCGTACTGGACAGCCGCCTTTCGGTACATCGATTCGAATCGGTCCGGCTTTCTCCGGCGGAGTTCCTCTTCCGGCACGAGTCGGGCGCCGGGGATCGCGAACAGTTCAACGAAAATGTCCCGGAGCGTTGAAAGCGGCAAGGGCCGGGGATTCGTGACGTGGTAGGTTTGCGGAGGGCTCGTCCGGAGAATGCGCCAGGCGGCGTGGGCCACATAGTCGGCCGGGACGAGATTCTTGGTCGCCGCCGGATTGGCCGCGACGCGGAACTCCCGGGCGCCGATGGCCCCGGCAACACTGTCGAGCAATCGCATGATGTTGTAGAGACCGTCGAAGTGAACGATGCGTCCTTCCTGGGAGCCGCCGACGACGACGCTCGGCCGGAGTACGAAGGCATCAAGACCCGTACGTTCTGCCCAGTCTCGAACCAGCAGTTCCGCCTGGCATTTGGAGGACTCGTACGGATTGTGGAACTGTTGCCCCACGAAGATCTCATTCTCGAGAACCCGTCCCTGCCTGCAGCCGGCGACGTAGGCGGTGCTGAAATGGCAGAACGACGTCTTCAGTCTCTCGGCCAGCGTCAGCAGGTTGGCGGTTCCCTCTACATTGACCCGGCGGCTCAACTCCGCAGACTCCTTCCCGAATTCCACCACGCCGGCGCAGTGCACGATGCGGGAAATCGGCGTCTCGCTTTCGAGGACGCGCCGGGCGAACTCAGGATCGCAGATATCCCCGCACACAGCGATGATGCGATCTGCGGACTCCTCCGTCCCGACGATGGCCATCGCATTGCGGATTCTGGCCGCAGCGGCAGGCTCGCTCTCCGCCCGCACGACGGCGACGACCCGTCCGCCGTCCTCCAGGATCGTGCGGGCCATCCAGCTTCCGACGGATCCGGTGATGCCCGTCAGCAGAATCGTGTCGTGATCGGTCATGCGCTCTTGAGCGTCCTTTGCCGGTCGAAGGTCTGCAGAATCTCGTAGTCGGTGTTTCGCTGGGCAGCGGTCATTCCGGTTTCCGCGATCAAAGCGATGACTTCTTCGGCCGTCACGGTGTGGGCGATGCCGGTGGCTTTCACCACGCTTTCCTCCATCAGGACGCCCCCGAAGTCATCCGCTCCGAAGGTCAGGGCCAGTTGGGCCATATAGGGCCCTTCGGTGACCCACCCGGCCTGGACGTGCTCGATGTTGTCCAGCACCAGGCGGGACAAGGCAACCATGCGGAGGTAATCCACGCCGTTCTGGGGCTTCTCGGAGAGTCTCGTGTGGTTGGGCTGGAAACTCCAGGGGATGAACGCCCGGAAGCCGCCTGTGCGGTCCTGTAGATCGCGGATGTGCAGCAGGTGCCGCACGCGATCGGCCGTCGTCTCGCCCAGGCCGTAGACCATGGTGGCCGTGGTGCGCATTCCCAGACCGTGGGCCGTCTCCATGACATCGAGCCACTGCGACGTCGCGATCTTCGCGGGGCTGACTCTCTGGCGGACCTCGTCCACGAGGATTTCCGCCCCCCCTCCCGGCAGGGAATCCAGCCCGGCCTCCCGCAGTTGAACCAGAGTGTCCTGCAGGGTCAGATGAGAGCGTTGGGCGAGCCACAGCACCTCGGCCGGGGACAAAGAATGCAGCCAGATGTGGGGGACGCTGCGCTTGATGGCCCTGAGCATGTCCTTGTACCAATCAAGGCTCAAGGCCGGATTCAGGCCTCCTTGCAGCATCACCTGGGTGGCGCCGAGACGGGCCGCTTCTTCTACGCGTCGCACGATTTCCTCGATGGACATCGCGAATGCGTCGGCGTCTTGGGGCCCTTTATGATAGGCACAGAACTTGCATCCGACGGTGCAGACATTCGTGAAACTGATGTTCCGATCGATGATGAACGTGGATCGCTCGTCGCCGACGACCTGCCGACGACGCTTGTGGGCAGCCGATCCCAACTCATGGAACGGCACGGAATCGTGGAGCAGGGTCGCTTCCTCGGCGTTGAGCCGCTGTCCGTCCTGCGCCTTCTGAAGTGCCGTTCGGGTAGCCGACGACTCCGGCCGGACGCGAGCCAGCCGCGGTTTTCCCGGGCGATGGCCGTACAGGCTGCTGGTGAGCACCGGATCGAAACCAAGCTCTCGCACGAAGGCCGCCATTTCCTCGGGTCCGCGGAAGGAGCAGTCGTCGGGAGCCCCGGCCGAACGGGCGATCCGCTCGTCGATACTGGTACCGCCGATGTCATCGGCTCCGCAGAACAGCAACGTCTGCAGCAGCTTGCGGTCCAGGAAATTGGCCAGGACCCGGATGTGCGGGAAATTGTCGAGGAAAATTCGGGCCAGGGCGACGATTCGAACGATGGCGTGGCCGCCGGGACCGCGCGTCATGCCGATTTGCGTGCCTTTCGCATGGAAGGGCAACGGGCAGAAGGCGAGGAAACCGCCGGTCTGGTCCTGGAGGCTCCTGAGCCTGCACAGATGATCGACGATCTCCTCCGCGGTTTCCATGTGCCCGAAGAGCATGGTGGCGTTGCTGGGAATCCCCAGGCCGTGGGCGATGCGATGCACCTGGAGCCACTGGTCGGCGGGGATCTTTCTGGGGCAGATATTCTCCCGTACTCGTGCGGAGAATATCTCGGCGCCTCCGCCGGGCAGAGCATCGAGGCCGGCGGACTTGAGGGCCGTGAGCGTCTCGGGCACGGACTTTCCGGCGTGATCCGCAAGCCATTGGACTTCAACCGCGGTCAACGCCTGGATCGCGGTGGCAGGGAGGATTCGCTTGGTTGCGCGAAGGAACTGGATGTAGTAGTCCAGATCGAGTTCACGGTTGAGGCCACCGACGATGTGAACGTCCGTGAGCCCCCATCCTCTGGCCCTCTCGAGCCTGTCCTCGACCTGCCGCAAATTCAGCGTATACGCCTCGCTCGATTCCGGCTCACGCCAGAAGGCGCACAAGCCGCAGCGATTCTCGCACAGGTTGGTGGGATTCAGGTTGAGGCTGTGCACGTGATGGACACTGGCGCCGTGCCGGTCCCGGCGGACTTTGTCCGCCATGGACATCAGCTCGGCCGTGTCGGCCTTTATCAGTAGATCCAACGCTTGTTCTGCAGAGACTCGTTCTCTCGACTGATGCGGCATGTCAACTCCCCTTGGGAACCGGGGCGCGTTGCTTCTCTCCCGAACCGGGATTCACGTCTATTATCCGCGTTGCCCTCTGCTGGGGCAACTCCGCGAAGGCCTGGCGAAACCGGATCATGCCCTCGCACTCCGCCGGCCCGACATCGTAGTGCAGGCGATTCGCAAGGTACTCATAGCATCGTTTCTCCGGCAGACCCAGCCGCTGAGCCGAGAGCCTCGCCAATTCACCAAGGGATTCACATCCACGGTCTCTGGCTTGGCGCAGAATCCGCGCGATACCCTCGACGTCGGGGTACGACCGGCGGACGACCCACACGGCGAAAACGAAGGGCAGGCCGGTCATCTTCTTCCATTCACCGGCCAGATCGTATGTCTCCAGAGCCGGCGCGGCACACAAGGCGCGATCCCCGATACACACGCAGGCGTCCGCCTCAGGGGCGCACATGCTGTACTCGACCGGACCGGCCGGCCGAAGGTGATTCTGCATCAATACGCGGACCAGCGTGTTGGATGTTCTGGACTCAGGGTCGAGCTGGACGGCTCTGACCTGCGACAGCGGCCGGCGGCATTGCAGCAGGACGCTGGTAACGTCGCCGTCGGCGCAGATGCCCAACCCCGGGATCATCATGAGATCGGGATGGCTGAAGTAATCCACGACCGGGACGATCGCGGCATCGACCGTGCCATCCAGCAGAGCGCCGACAGCCCATCTGGGGATGCGGTAGATCAGCTCCGCCGCAGGATCGACTTGTGAAAGGAAATGCACCAATGGCGATGCATTCGCGTACGGCAGGACGCAAAATCCATGTCTTTCAAGTCTATCCATAGGCTCACGAGCCGACGCCCAAATCGGCCGGGCAGTTCAAAATAGAGAACCACACAAGCACATGCGATCTACGCCGGGCCCCATTCGTCATCGGCCATTCCAACCTTCTCACAGGAGCCTCCAGAAATCGAGGCTTGAGCAGGTACGCGACTCATCCGGCGCAAGTTCATTCCGACCAGCCGAGAAACGACACGGCATTCGCTGCCAGGCCGTCGCATCCAGTTCTTCTCGATGACCGCGCACATCCTGTGCCAAGGCAGTCATTATACTGATTCACCACGGCGGCGATAGTGCGCGCGAGATTCTCCGCAGAGTTTTCCTTGGACGCCCGCAGACCGTCTCTATAGCAGAAATCGCCCGCGTCAGTGGGCGGAGCCCGTCATGGGGGTTCGATCAGGGGGTCTGGCCGCCGCCCCCGGACAGGGATATGGAAATCAGCGGTTCATCCCAGTCCGTGGACCCGATCATCAGACGTGTATAAGCGTAGGTTTGGGCCGCCGTCGGCGAAAACCGAACGAGAAGGGTCTCCTCGACGCCCGGTTCCAGGTCAAGAGGCAGTGGACGCGATGATTCGACAGTGAATGCTTCCGGCATCAGACCCACAATCCGCAGGGATTTGATCCTGACCGGCTCCTGTCCTCTGTTGGCCAAACCCAGTGTCAGTTCGGCGGCCGCACCGGGCTCCACGTTCCCGAAGTGCAGCTCCCGGACGGCGGGGACCAGGTCGGGTTGCGGACTGCGGAGTCCGAATACGGTGAGTTCCGGAATCATCGTCAGATCGGAACTGCGGGTTTCCGCGTTGTGGACTTCGATGGCAAACACGTTGCCGCCGGCCCGGAGGTCGCCAATGTATGCGCCGAGGTCCAGGGTCTCGATCTGCCCCCCCTCGACGGATGCGGCGTGGTTCTGCGCGGTGGTCCTCTCATCCTGTCCCTCGGGAACGCCGCGACGCATAACCTCGCGACCGTTGAGGTAGGCGACGAAGCCGTCGTCGTAGTCCACCTTGAATTTCATGCCCGTGATGTCTGCCGGGGCAGGGATATCGAATCGGTACCGCATGTACACGGTGGTGTATCGGTTCACCATGTCCAGCACGGTTGCGTCGTCGCCGTCGCCGAAGCCGATCCCGGCCGGGCCGGTCTTCCAGTCCGCGCCGGCGGCGAATCCGACGTCGTTCCATCCGTCCCCCGGATAGCTGTAGCCTTCGAAATACGTCCAGATGTCGCCTTCAGCGAATATGATCGGGGAGACTTCTGTCTTGAACTGCCGCGTGTCCCGGGCCCAGAGGCTCTCGGATTCGCCCACAACATGGCACCGATAGAAGTAGGTTTGTCCCTTCGTCAGGCCGGTCAGCTCGGTTGTGAACGAGCCGTCAAGGACCTGTCCCAGATCGGCCCGATAATCCCAGTCGCCCGGATTCGCGGCGCCGTCGTTGTCGCCCCAGTAGACATAGAGCCGGTGCGGCTTGCCGTTTGTGCCGGCCAGACTGCCGCCCACGACGGCGGACACCTCCGTCAGCTCCGATACCGAGGCGTTCTCCAGCGAAAGCCCCGCAACGGTGTACGTGAGTTTGACGTCCCGGTAGCCGCCCTGGGTGGTCGGGCCGAGGGACCAGTTCGACCGGCCCTTGGTGATGGTGAAGACCGCGTAGTTGCGGGGGTTGCCGTCATCGTCGTTCGTGCACTCGAAGTGGAGCTTGTATGTGCCGTCCGGCACGACGGTCTTATCCAGCTTCCGCCAATTCCAGTTGATGCTGTAGGTGCTGTAGGCGGTGGGCGTCGCCCCGGTGCGCGCGTCTACGTCGTCCTTCGGCTTGGGATTGGATTTGTACCAGGTCGAGAGGGAATAGGCCCGGGCGTTGGCCCACAAAGCCCGCTTGTTCGCCGCGTCGTTGCCCACGGTGCAGACCCACTGGCCCGATTCCGTGGTCAGCCAGACGACGTGCACGTGTCGAGTGCCGTAGACGCCGCCGGCGTTGGTCGTCGTGAACACCATGTTGAGGTTGTCATCCGCAGCCAGGGCCGCCGCGGGGCACAGAAAGCCCGCTGAGACAAACAGCAGGAGACTCAGAGTTCGGACGAGCTGTCTCATGGATTCTCCTCGACTATGGCCGCCTCCGCAGGGGACCGGCCCAGGACCGCCATCGCCGGGGCAAGACGACCCCCGGACGCAACGATCTCACATACGACACGAACAACGCGCGGCAACGCTGTTTCCACCGCTTCCGAAAGGGCAAGGCTGTACTCCAAACAGGCCGGCTCGACCCCCACGACAACAACCCGAGGCCGCTTGTCCGGGGGCACGAGATGGATCAATCCGGCAAGTGAGAGACTGTGCAGGGATTCAGTCCCGGGCATCGCCACATCCTCGATATCGAGCACGTAGACGCTGCCCGGCGGGCCGTCGGCTTGTACGGCGTCTATGGCAAGGACCACGTCCGCCTGTTCGCAGACGGCCTCAGCCATAAGGGTCGCCGTGCCGATCTCCGCACACCGCACCTCGGCCGGCAGTACCGCGTGAAGCCGGCGAATTGCGTGGATACCCACGCCGTCGTCGGCCATCAGCTCGTTGCCCAGGCCGAGCACCGCAATCCTGGTTTTTGCTGATTCAACGGTCATAGGCTATCGCACTTGGTATACCTTGGCCTGTTTTCCGGGACGCATCACGTGCGTGGCGCAATCGAGACAAGGATCGAACGAGTGGATGATCCGCATGATCTCGATAGGTTGTTCCGCATTCTCAATGGGTACGCCCAGCAGGGCTTGCTCCAGCGGACCGGGCACGCCCGCATCGTCTCGCGGCGAGACGTTCCAGGTCGTAGGCGAGATCACCTGGTAGTGCGCGATCCTGCCCTCTTCGATCCGGACCCAATGGCCCAGGGCTCCTCGCGGGGCCTCGGTCAGACCGGCGGCGCCGGCCGCATCCACCGGCACGAACACGTTGCACACGGGGCCTTCCGGCGTCAACTCCGCGACCCAGTGCTTCATCGCCCGGGCGATCTTCAATGCCTCGTGGGCCCGGGCCAGATGCCGATCCATGGTCGAGATGCCCTGCCGGTAATCGCCATTGACCCACATCCTGGCCAGCGGGCCGACCTCGCAGGGCTCATCCAGATAGCGAGGGGCCTTCAGCCATGTGTAGGCCCCGTTCTTGGGATGCTGCGGCTCCGTTGGGCTCTCCTCGGGCGCGGCCGGCGCGTGGTTGCGGAACCAGCTATGGAGTACATGCTCGTGAATGGCGTTGGTGTCGAGAGCCTCGACGGCATCTGTTCCGTTCCAGGCGATGCCCGGAGCGAACAGCCTGCTCGTCTGAGCGTCGTCCAACTCGAAGGCCCCGTAGGCCAGCAGATTCCCGGGCCCGCGTCCCCAGAAACGATAGTCGGCGTATACGTTCGCCACGAACTCCACATCCGGGATATAAGTGCTCTCGATGAAGGCGGTCAACTCGTCCAGGATCGCCGCAAAAGTCGCGATGCGGTCGGGACGAGGGTTGGCGGTGAAACCGCCGGGAACGAAGGCTGGCGGGTGCGGGCAGCGTCCGCCGAACACCGCGGTCATCTGATCGGCCTTGCGGCGTACCGTCAGGGCCTGGAGGTAGTGCCGCATCAGGCGCTCGGTGTCCGCGTTGCCGAGCCGTCGATCGATATCCCAATCCGCCTGCCATGGGGCAGCCACCGGTCCTTTAATGTAGTCCGGCAGGCACAGCAGATAGAAATGCAACACGTGCGACTCCACGAAGTTCGAACCGTTCGTCAGATTCCGCAGGATGCGGCCGTTGGCCGGAACGGAGACCCCGAACGCGATGTCCAGGGCGCGGACCGCGGCCAGGCCATGCGCGACCGGACAGACGCCGCAGATCCGCTCGGTGATATGCTGGGCGTCCCGTGGGTCGCGGCCGATCAGCAGCTTCTCGAAACCCCGGAACAGACCGCCGACGGCCTTGGCGTCGACCACCTGTTGCAGGCCGTTGACGGTGTCGATCGTGATTTCGATGTTGAGATGACCCTCGATGCGTGTGACCGGATCGAAGGCGGCTGTGATTTTCATGACTGGTTCTCCTGGTCCAAGTACGGATACGACCCATCAAGCGTAGAAATCGCCGCCCGGAAAGTCCGGCTCCACACAGCCGATGCACATGCCGTTGGAGTCCACGCACCAGTTGGCAGGTCCCAGCTCGCCATTGTTCCACTTCCGCAGGGGACAATCCGCATAAGTATTGGGCCCACGGCAGCCGAGGGATTCGAGGCAGTGGAAATCCTGACCGAAGCGGGAGGCGAGGCCGGGACTGCCGGGTCGGCTGGGATGGCGGGGGCAATTCTCGTGGATGTTCATCCCATGGGGATCGACGTCTTTGCTCCCGAACAGCTCGACGGGCCGCAAATGACCGTCCAGTGCCGGGGTATTTTCGAGGATCAACTGGACGACGGCCCAGGCGATCCAGGCGGGATGCGACGGACAGCCCGGGATGTTCATCACCGCCTTGCCGGGGGACAATTGCCGCACGAAGCTCGTCGCGCTGACCACGTCGGTCGGATTGCCTTCAAACGGGTCCGGACCCGAGGCTACGACGCCGCCGTAACAGGCGCAGGTGCCTACGCTCAATACGACGCTGGCCTCGTGCACGAGATCCTCAATGGCCTGCCGATACGTCACGGCCCCGCGTTCGTCGGACCAGACCTGGCACGCATTGCCCTCAAACGCCGTAGGCACACCCCCTTCAAGCACAAGCACGTAGCCGCCCTGCTGTCTGGCCTGCTTGGCCACAGCAACCGCCGCGGGACCGGCAGCCGACATGAGCACCGTGTGGTACGCCAGGTTGACATGATCGAGCAGCACATCGCCGACGGTCAGTTGCCCGACAGGCGGAATGTCGGCGAAGAGGTTCAGAAATGAGATCGAATCGCCCTGGCAGCCGCTGCCGTGCAGCCATAGAAACGTCGGGGCCCGGCCGGAGCCCAACGCCGCCTCCAATCGCTTGAGCGACGCCGGCGTCAGTCCCAGTGCGGATGCGGAAGCGACACAGTACTTGAGAAAGCTGCGACGAGTAACATTCATCACGGGCCCCTTCCAATCCAGCCTTGCGGATACAGATCACTCCTGTTCATTCCCCCAGGGAATACACCCATCATACCGGCCTCCACGCC
>JAAYVJ010000113.1 GCA_012517265.1 Planctomycetota bacterium
CCCTTGTCGCCGATGGAGAAGATCGCAACGCTGTCGTGCAGGCGGTTGCCGGCGTAGAGGAACCGCCCGTCGGGCGAGACGAGGATCTCCGAGCAGAAGTTGCTGCCGGAAAAGCCCGGCGGCAAGGTCGAGATCGTCTGCCTGGCGGCGAGGCGGCCTGTTGTGCCGTTGTAGTCGAAGAGAACGACGTTCGAACCTTCCTCCTGGACGGAGTAGAGCCAGCGTCCATTGGGGTGGAACGAGAAGTGCCTGGGCCCATCGCCCGGCGGCAGCGAGACCTGGGGCGGATCGTTCGGCGTGAGCGTGCATTTGGTGTCGTCGAACTTCCAGACGAAGATCCGGTCCAGGCCCAAGTCGATGTGCAGGACGAACCGGCCCGAGGGATCGGCCTGGATCATGTGGGCGTGCGTTCGATCGTGTCCGCTGAAGGCGAACGTTCCCGGCGGGGCGTTCGTCGCTTTCCTTGGGCCGATCGTTCCTTCGTCGACTTTGACGTCCGTGGCGGCGCCCAGGCTCCCGTCGGGTTGGATCGGAAGCACCGCGACGGAGCCGCCGAAGTAGTTGGCCACGAGCAGGAACTTCCCGCAAGGGTGCACGCTCACATACGTGGGGCCTGCGCCGCCGGAAGGGACGGTGTTGAGCAGCTTCAACTGTCCGTCGGCGCGGTCGATCGCGAACGCGCTGACCGTGCCTTCCTTGCTCTCGCCCACCCGGTCGGTCTCGTTGGAAGAATACAAACAGGCGCCGCTCGCGTTCAAGGCCAGGCAGCTCGGACTGGTTCCCAATTCATAGATGCCGCGAGGCGTCAGGGCCCCGGTCGTGCGGTCCACCTGGAACAGGTGAATGCCGCGTCCATTGCCGGGCGGCAGGTCCACCTGCGTCGGCAGCACGTCGCGCAGCGGCGAGCTGAACGTGCCCACGTAGGCCATCAGCGGCGCCTCGGCCTGGGCCGCTGGCGCGCCGAGCGAATGGGCCGTCAGCAGGGCGCCGCCCGCCATCGCGGAGGATTTCAGAAACGAGCGTCTGGAGACAATAGAAGGAATATGGCTGGTCATGGGGGCGATTATATCGCCCGGCATCGCGGCGGCAAGAGGGGCGACGGAATCCCCGACGCCTGGCGGGTCTTGGCAGGGAATGCGGTGGGTGCATGGCCGTTTCTGCGACAGGACCGGGCGGATGTGATGCAGGAAGAGAAGGCAGGAACGGACAGATCCGGAATCCGCCGGTTCCCGGCGGGCATTTATCGCTTTCCGCCAGCAGCATGGAAACAGCACCGGGCATGACCCCTTGAGCGTCTCGATGTCTCGGTGTTTTCCACAGCCATGCCATTGGCCGCAAGCGGCAAATGCCCCTTGCACGACCGCTTCGGGCGTGCCTGTCTTCGATGTCAGGATGCCGTCCCGACGGCGACGCCATTGTTCGCTCCGACGCTCACACAACCGTCTCCCTCTTCGCCTGGACCGATCCGGAGGTTCGCAGGACCCCACGGCGCCCGCGTGAAGAACGGTCATATGCCGGATTGCGGTTTCCTTTGGCCAAAGGGGATGACTTTTCCTGACGGGTGTGGTATGGTGGTCCGCCAACACGATCAACGCTACGGCGTGTGGACTTCCGTTGGACGCCGCTCACAGGGTGGTGCGAGCGTAAGCACGATTGGGAAAACGACGAACAACTGGCATTAGGTTTGGAGACAGATCGCGATGATTGACCCTGTACCGATCTCACAGACAGGTTACAGCAGGCTGAAGGAGGAGTTGGAGCGCCTGGAGAAGACGGAACTGCCGGCGGTGATGCAGCGGGTGGCCGAGGCCCGCGAGATGGGTGATCTGAAGGAAAACGGCGAGTACATCAGCGGCCGGGAACAACAGGGCTTCATCGTCGGTCGGATCCGCGAGTTGAAGGGCATGTTGAGCCGGTCGGACATCGTCGATTGCACGAAGGCCGAAACCGACCACGCCGCGTTCGGAACGATTGTGACCTTGATGGATCTGGACAGGAACCAGAAGGTGACCTATCAGTTGCTCGGGCCGGACGAGGCGGACTCCGATTCCGGCAGCATCTCCGTTCAGTCGCCCATCGGCGGCGCGATCCTCGGGCACTCGGTGGGCGAGAAATTCTCCGTCACCATCCCTCGCGGCGACCGGCATTTCGAGGTGCTCGACATCAAGAGATCGGATGTTCCGTGATGCTCCCAGGCCGCCGGGAAGCTTGGATTCTCGAAGCACTATGGCGCGAAAATTCACACTCCAGTCGCGGACCGCGTCCGGCGATATCGATTTCGGGGCGGACCTGAACCCGGAGCAGTTGGCGGTGGCGACCGCGCCGGGCGGCCCGATGCTGGTCGTCGCCGGGGCCGGCAGCGGCAAGACGCGGGCTCTCACCTACCGGCTGGCCTGGCTGGTTCATCACGGCGTCGATCCCGGGCGGATCATGTTGGTCACCTTCACGAACCGCGCCGCCCGCGAGATGCTCAACCGCGTCGAGCTGCTGGTCAAGCACAAGACCAAGGATATCTGGGGCGGCACGTTTCACCACATCGCCAACCGCATCCTGAGAATTCACGGCAAGCATTTGGGGATTTCGCCGGACTTCACGATCCTGGACCGCGAAGACGCCAAGGATTTGCTGGCGACGTGCGTCGAAGAGGCGGGCGTCGACACGAAAGAACGGCGGTTCCCCCAGAAGAACGTGCTGGCCGCGATCTCCAGCTTCCTCCAGAACACGCTCGAACCGCTCGGCGCGGTGATCACCAAGCGATTCCCCATGTTCATCAAGGAGCAGGAGGGGATCGAGAAGGTGCTCGTGCTGTACACCGAGAAAAAACGCGCCCGACAGCTCCTGGACTTCGACGACTTGCTCAGCGCATGGCTGCGGCTGATGATGGAGCACGTAGACGTCCGCGAGATGCTGGCCGGGCAGTTCCAGCACGTCCTCGTCGACGAGTATCAGGACACCAACGCCATCCAGGGCATGATCGTCGATCTCCTGGCCTCCAAGCACCGCAATCTCACCGTCGTCGGGGACGATTCGCAGTCGATCTACAGCTTCCGCGGCGCCAACTTCGAGAACATCATCACGTTCCGACAGCGATACCCCGACGCACGAGAGTGCAAGCTTGAAACGAACTACCGGTCCGTGCCGGAGATCCTGACGCTGGCCAACGCCAGCATTGCGCAGAACAGCCGCCGATTGCCCAAGAACCTCAAGGCGAGCCGGTCCTCGGGCCTCAAGCCCGCGATCGTCTCATGCCAGGACCACTTCACGCAGTCGCGGTTCATCGCCGAATACGTGCTGCACCTCCTGGACCAGGGCCGGACTCTCAACGACATCGCGGTGCTCTATCGCAGCCACTGGCATTCGCTGGAGATCCAGCTCGAATTCCAGCGTCGCAACATCCCGTTCCACATCCGGGGCGGCCTGCGGTTCTTCGAGCAGGCGCACATGAAGGACGTCCTGTGCTATCTCCGCGTCACGCAGAACCCGCATGACGAACTGGCCTGGCTGCGGCTGCTCAAGATGCTGCCTCGCGTGGGCAGCGCGATCTCCCGCCGGGTCTGGCAGCACATCAGCAGCGCGGCGGATCCCTTCAACGAGGTCCTGGGCATCGAGACCGCCAGCCTCCTGCCGACCAGCGCGCAGCCGTTCTTCAAGGAGTTCGTGAACCTGCTCAAGGAGTCGCGCCAGATCGACTCGCCCGCGGAGATCATCGACCTGGCGAACAAGCGGTTCTACGACGACTACATGGTCTCGCACTACGACAACGCCGCGATGCGGCGCGAGGACATCCGCGCCCTGGCGAATTTCGCCGGCCAGTACAAGAACGTCGAGGCCTTCCTGGCCGACGTGTCCCTGGCGGGCGAATTCTCCGGCGAGACCTGCGTCGAGGGCCCGGTCGAGCAGGAGTTCGTGATCCTGAGCACCGTGCACCAGGCCAAGGGTCTGGAGTGGCCG
>JAAYVJ010000671.1 GCA_012517265.1 Planctomycetota bacterium
GAGCCGACCAATTACCTGTTCTTCAACTTCTGTCCGTCGGTGGCGGGCGAATGGGAGATGAAGCCGGGCGAGGACCACGTGTTCCGCTATCGCTGGTACGTCCACGAGGGCAAGTCCGACGTCAACGAGATCGAGCGGATCTGGCGCGACTACGCCGAGCCGCCGCAGGTGAAGGTCGAGTTCCAGAAGCCCGCCGGTGCGATCACGCTCTTTGACGGCAAGGACTTCTCCCAGTTCCAGAGGCAGGGTGGCGGCCAGATCGGCTGGAAGATCGCCGACGGTGAAATGCAGATCGTGCCCAAGAGCGGCAGCATCATGACCAAGCGGGATTTCAAGGACTTCATGCTGCACGCGGAGTTCAAGACGCCCGTGCTGCCCGACGAGATCAAGGGCCAGGGCCGGGGCAACAGCGGCATCTACATCCAGCAGCGATATGAGTTGCAGATCCTCGACTCCTTCGGCCTGGAGCCCAAGAACAACGAGTGCGGCAGCATCTACACGTTCAAGGCCCCCGATCGCAACGTCTGCGCCCAGCCGGGCCAGTGGCAAACCTACGACATCCTGTTCCATGCGGCCCGCTACGAGGAAAAGGACGGCCAGCCCGTCAAGGTGCAGAACGCGCGGATCACCGTCTTCCAGAACGGCGTGCTGATCCATGACGACGTGGAGGTCCCGCGCAAGACGGGCGCCGGCCAGCCGGAAGGCCCGCAGCCCCGCCCGATCCTGCTCCAGGACCACGACAACGCGGTCAGCTTCCGCAACCTCTGGATCGTGCCATTGGATTGAGGATCGACGATAGACTCTTGATGATTGAAGAGGCCCGCTATGCGCCAGTTCCGGTGGACTTCAGTTGCTCTTCTAATCGGCTTGTGTGCGTCTGCTTCGTGGGCGCAGGATGCTTCCTGGCGAACGGAGGCGGACGCTCGAATTCGGGAGATTCGCCGGCGGCCGGTGCAGATTCGGGTGGTGGACGAGCAGGGCAGACCGGCGGCCGGCGTGACCGTCGAGGTCCGCCAGACCCGCAAGGCCTTTCCCTTCGGGGCCGCGGTCGGCGGAACGCTCGTGAGGAACGCCCAATACCGTGACTTTTTCAAAGCGCACTTCAACTGGGCGGTCTTCGAGAACGAATCCAAGTGGTACCGCAACGGCAGAGGGCCGGGGCAGGAGGACTATGCGACGGCCGACGCCATGGTCCAGTGGTGCCGCGAGAACGGGATTCCGATCCGGGGTCACTGCATCTTCTGGGAGCCCGAGAAGTGGCAGCCGCGATGGGTGCGGCCGCTCGACGTCGAGCAGTTGAAGGCCGCGGTCGAGTATCGCATGGACAGTGCGGTCAAGCATTTCCGCGGCACATTCGTCCATTGGGACGTGGACAACGAGATGCTGCACGGCTCGTTCTTCAAGGACCGGCTCGGAGAAGACATCCACGTGTGGATGTACAAGCGGGCCCGCGAACTCGACCCGGACGTGAAGCTCTTCACGAACGAGTTCAATGTCCTCTCGGTGGACGAGAATTTCAAGGAAGTCCAGACCGACGAATACGTCGCCGACGTTCGGCGACTGCTGGAGCAGGGGGCGCCCATCGACGGGGTCGGCATCCAGGGCCACATCTGGTTCGAGGATATTCTCGCCCATCCGGAAGTCATCAAGCAGCGGCTGGACAAGGTGGCCGCGCTGAAGCTGCCGATCTGGATCAGTGAGTTCGACGTGGCCGACGCGGACGAGAAGGCCAACGCCGACAAGCTGGAGCTGGTCTACCGCACGGCCTACAGCCACCCGGCGGTCGAGGGGATCATGATGTGGGTCTTCTGGGCGGGCGCCTCCTGGCGAGGCCCCAACTGCGGCCTGGCCAGGCGAGACTGGACCTTGAACGAGGCGGGCAAACGCTTCGAGGCACTCATGGCCGAGTGGTCCACAACTGCCTCCGGCCGGTGCGACACCGCGGGTGTCTTCGCTTTCGACGGTTACCACGGCGACTACGCCGTGACGATCAAGGGGCCGGGCGATTCCGTGTCCCATCAGACGTTCACCCTGGCCGTCGGCCGGGGACCTCAGACTGTCACGCTGCAATTGCGGAAGGAGCAATGACCATGAGCCATGAAAGAAGGACGCGAGAGATCGTGGGGAGTCGTCGTGAGTTCCTGAAGTCCGTGGGCGTCGCTGCGATCGGCTTGTCGCTTCCCACGATTGTGCCGTCGACGGTCTTCGGTGTCCAGGCCCCGAGCAACCGGCTGGCTCTGGCCTGTATCGGCTTGGGCATCCAGGGCACCGGGAATATGCGGGCTTTCCTGGGCAATCCGCAAGTGCGCGTCGCAGCGGTCTGCGATGTCCACCAGACCCAGCTTCAGAAGGGCAAGCAGATTGTGGACAAGTGGTACGACAATTCGGACTGTGTCGCATCCGGCGATTTCCGCGAGATCGTCGCCCGCGAGGACATCGACGCCGTGCAGATCACGGCGCCCGACCATTGGCATCCGTTGATCGCCATCGAGGCCGCCCGGCAGAAGAAGCACATGTATTGCGAGAAGCCGATGGGCTGGAGCTTCCGCGCGGCCAAGGCCGTCCAGAAGGCCGTGCACGACAGCGGCGTGGTCTTTCAGTTCGGGACGCAGCAGCGGTCCGGCGGCTTCTTCCGCCAGGCGTGCGAACTGGTCCGCAACGGCAAGATCGGACAACTGAAGACCATCCTCGTGGGCGTGCCGGGCAGTTGGACTTGCCCCAAGCAGCCGACCGAGCCGGTCCCGCCGGAATTGAACTATGAGATGTGGCTGGGACCCGCGCCGATGGCGCCGTACTGCTATGAGCGCTGCCGGCCGTACACCGAAACGCCCCGGACCCCCGGCGGCTGGGGCGGCTGGAGCATTTGGTATTGCATCTCGGATTATTGTATCGGCATGATCGGCAATTGGGGCGTGCACCATCTGGACATCGCCCAGTGGGGCAACGGCACCGACCTGTCCGGGCCGATCGAGATCCAGGGCACGGGGACGTTTCCCCTGGACATGCTCACCGACTGCGCCACGAGCTGGCAGGTGGAGAATCGCTACGCCAACGGCGTGACGCTGGTCCACATGGATGACACCACCGCGAAAACGCACCCGCAGCAGGTCGCCGGCTTCGGCCACGGCGTCCTGTTCCTCGGCAGCGAGGGCTGGGTCCACGTCGATCGCGAGCGGATCGACGCCAATCCCAAGTCGCTGTTGAAGTACAAGCCCGGCCCCAACGACGTCCAGCTCTTCAAGAGCGACAACCACCACGTCAACTTCGTCAAGGCCGTCAAAGGCCGAACCCAACCGGCAGCACCGATCGACGTCGCGGTCCGCTCCGATACGCTGTGCTGGCTGGAGCAGATCGCGATCAAGCTCCGCCGCCCGCTCAAGTGGGACCCAACGAAAGAGGAATTCGCCAACGACGCCGAGGCCAACAGCCTGCTGGATCGTCCGATGCGAGGGCCGTGGCGCATTTAGGCCGGCTGCGGGTGAGCGATTGTGACTCCCGGCAAGACGGGACGGATCAGTACTCTTCGACTGTCAGGCTGGGGATGTGCTTGAAGTGCCTGGGATTGCGGGTGATCAAGCTGTGGCCGTGCGACATGGCGGTGGCGGCGATGAGTACGTCCATATCGCCGGCGGGTTTGCCGATTCGCTGGAGAAAGCCGGTGATCGAGCCGAAGAGCCGGGCCGACGCGTCGTCGAAGTCCAGTACTGGGATTTCGCTCAAGCAGATCCGGATGGCGTTCTTCTCTTCATCGGGATGTTGGGATCGTGCGACTCCGACATAGAGTTCGGCGAGGTTGAACCGAGTGGTCGTAAGCTCTTCCCCTCGTTCCGCCAGTTCCCGGATCTTCCCGACGGCTCTGTGCTTTCGCTCCGAGGACTTGCCGAGCAGGTCGACCAGGAAGGTGGTGTCCAGACACGCCATCATCGCCTCCTGTTCGAAGGACGCCGGCGTCTGCGGACGTGCGATTCGATGGCCGCCGTGGCTTCCTCGCTGATCGTGTGCCCATGAATCTTGTCCAGGAACGCCTGTGCGTCGAAGGGCCTCTTCACAACGCGTTTGATGACTTGGCTGAACGACTCGTTCTCCCTCTGCACCGCCTTCAGCCGGTCGTACGCTTCCACGTCAATGCTGATCGTCTTGGTCGCCATCGCGGTCTACCCTTTCCATCGATACACATACATGCATGTACATGGTACACTAGGCTGTGCCCTCTGTCAAGGAGACTCCCTGTGTTGTGAGCCGTCGGACACACACACGATAAGCCTCGGTTCGTGCGGTTGTGGCGAGCGATGGAACTATCGCTCTGTGGGTTGTCGGCTGGCATTCGGGGTCTGGCCGTTCACTTCCTAGCGGGCATCCCCACAGGTCCGCCTCAATGTCTTCACTGAAAGGCCTTGTGGTCTACCCAAGCTCGTTCAGTGTCTGTTCAATGACCCGCGCGCATGCCTGTTGTGTTTCCCGGGACTTCCTGGGGCTTGTCCTGAGCGGACGAAGGGCCGGGTTGGCGGCGAGGGCCTCGGCTAGTTCTGCAGACAGCGTGTCCACGAGCGTCTGGCCCTGTTTGATCTGTGCGACGAAGTTGTTGTCGATGACTCTGCAGGGCAGGCCCAGCGCCAGGCCCGCGCCGGAGATGATCATGTCCGCTTCTTCTCGACGGTCGCTCTGAAGAGATCCTCAGAATCCGTCAAGGCCACCGTGATTGCTGCACGTCTGCCCTGATCCTCCCGACAGCACAACAACTCCTATCGCAGGATCGATCTCACATTCACTATCCGGGCGGGCCGCGGGGTGCATTGCGTCTTCTTTTGTTGGATTCGGCATTGAATTGCGCTTATGATCCTGTCGCGGGGCGATGCAGCGGCGTCGCGGTCTGGGAGCTTTGAAACTGGCTGGAAAGGAGTGCTCCGATGAAGAAGGGGATCGGTCTGGCGGGTGTGGCTTGTCTGGCGGCGATGCTCTTGCAGGGGGCGGCGCGCGGGGCGGGGGAGACTCGATACGAGCCGAACTGGGCCTCGATCGACAAGCGGCCGACGCCCCAGTGGTGGATCGACGCCAAGTTTGGCATCTTCATTCATTTCGGAGTCTATGCTGTGCCGGCCTGGTCCGTGCGGGGCGAATATTCGGAGTGGTACTGGAATCGGATCACGGGCGACAAGGCCGGAAACGGGCCGTGGTGGCAATACCATGCGAAGACCTATGGCGCGGATTTCCCCTATGCCGAGTTTGCCCCGAAGTTCAAGGCCGAGCTCTACGACCCCAACCAGTGGGCGGATGTCTTCCTTCGATCTGGGGCCAAATACGTCGTCATGACCTCCAAGCACCACGACGGCTACTGTATGTGGCCCAGCAAGGAGGCCAACCGAAGCTGGGGCCGACCTTGGAACTCCGTGGACATCGGACCCGGCCGAGATCTGCTGGGCGAGCTGACCACCGCGGTCCGCGCCAAGGGCATCCACATGGGCATCTATTACTCGCTCTAC
>JAAYVJ010000672.1 GCA_012517265.1 Planctomycetota bacterium
CTCGTACGCCGACTCCAGCAAGCCGGGTCCAAGCGCCCGGTGCACCTCAATAGCCGCTCCGATGATCTGTTCGGTAATCTCGTTCGCTTTCATCTCTCCTCTCCCTTCCTCATCTTCTCTGTGTCTCTGTGGTGAAATCACCTCTTCCCCACGCCGCGGGCGGCCAGCTCCTTCAGTTCCGCCAAGTGCTCCACGAACACGCCTCGCGGGGTCGTGCTTCGATTCTTGCAGATCGACGCGGCCATGCCGACGACCTCGCCCATCATGCCGCCGGTCCGCATGACGCGGACGGTGCCCAGCGCCACGTGCGTGACGCTGATGTCGCGTCCGGCCATGAACAGGTTCTCGATGTTCCGCGAGTACAGGCAGCGGTACGGGATCGCGTACGGCTTGATCGCCGGGGTCTTGCAGATCGTCTTGAACTCCTGGCCGGGGAAGTGCTCGGTGTTCTTCGGGTCGGGATAGTGCAGGTCGATCGACCAGGTCGTCGTGACCATCGCGTCGGGATACGCCTTCTGCTCCTGCACGTCCTGCTGCGAGAGGATCACGTCGCCCAGCAATCGACGGGACTCGCGCTTGCCCGCGACGTAGGCGACCCAAGAGAGCTGGCGGTGGGCGTACCTCTCCTTGTCCTTGCTGTGGTTCTTGAGGAAGGCCCAGTTGCCGTAGACGGCCCGCAGCGCGTGGTCGCGGATCGACTCGAAGTCCGCGATCTGGTCCTTGTTCAGGCCGGTCTCCCAATTCCAGTCGCCGCGGGTCGCGCGCTCGCAACTCGCCTCGGTGAAAGGCAGGGCCCAGGGACACTCGGGAAACGCAGTGGGCTTGAGCGTCTCGACCGTGTACCACTGGGTCGAAGCGCCCATCGTCATCTTGTCCGGCTCCTGCGGCGCGAGCGTCTCGCCCGTCTCCTGCCAACTCTCGCGGCCCATGCGATAGTCCGCTCCGGCGAGGAAGCCGACGGTCCCGTCGCCCGTGCAGTCGACGAACAGGGGAGCGACGAAGCGAGAGTCCTTCGAGGTCCGGATGTTTTTCGCGATCACGGCGCCGATGGAGTCGCCCTGCTTCTCGACCGCGTACGCATGCGTATTGAGGAACAGGTCGATATTGGGTTCGTCCCGCACGACGCGGAGTTTCTTCTGGTCGTTGTAGAACGCGGCGGCCTGGGCGTTGCCCTGGTTGCCCGAGTCCAGCTCTCGGACGACGTCGCCGACCCGCGGGTACGGCGGCAGATTGATCTGGCCGTTGAGGTGCACGCGGACCTCCGAGCTGTTGTTGCCGCCCAGGACGGGCCGGTCGTGGACGAGAGCCACCTTCAGGCCGAGCCGAGCGGCGGAGATCGCGGTGCAGGTCCCGGCCATCCCGCCTCCGACCACGACGAGGTCGAACTGCCCGGCGTCCTGGGGCTTCTCCGACCGTCGCCGCGCCGCCAGCACGTCGCCCTCGGGCGGCTTGGCCGACAGATCGCTCATGAACGCGACGGCGTCGCATCGGCCGTCGAAGCCAGTCAGATCGTGGAGGGCGAGCTGGACCTTGTCCCTCTTGATCTCGACGCTGCCGCCGTCCTGCCAATGCCAGTCGGCCCCTTGCGTGCCGAAGGCGGCTTGCAGGGGCGCGCCGTCGAGGAACAGTTGAAATCTGCCGGGGGCATCAATGCCGTTGCTGGTCGGGACCCAGTTCCGCGTGCGGACCCAGACGCGGTATTGCCCGGCCGGGATCGTGACGGTGGTCACGGCGTCCTCGACGGGCACGCCCATCCCATGCGCCAGGAGCATGGGCGAGCCCATCTGGTCCATGAACTGCTGATCGACGACCCATCCGCCGGCGTGGTCGAAGCCCTCGGCCTCGATCAGGATCTGGCCCCCCGCGGCCGACGCTGCGCAACAGAAGAGAAAAAGCAATTTCACCACGGAGACACTGAGGGCACGGAGAAGAGATTGTTGATGGTTGATGTTTGATGGCTGATTGAAAGTCCGTACATCCCACATCCCCAATTCTCCTTTTCTTTTCGGTGCCCTCTGCGTCTGTGTGGTGAAGGCTCCTATAGCGAGCAGCGGTCGAGTTCGGCCACCTTGCGAAGTCGCTCGACGTGCCGGCCGCCGTCGAAGGGGGTCGTCAGCCAGATGTCGACCATCTTGAGAGCCATTTCGACGGACACGGTGCGGGCGCCGATGGAGATCGCGTTGGCGTCGTTGTGGGCCCGGCTCAGTCGCGCCAGCTCCTCGTTCCAGCAGACGGCGCAGCGGATGCCGCGGACCTTGTTGGCGACGATGGTTTCGCCGTTGCCGCTGCCGCCCATGACGATCGCACGGTCGCATTGGCCCCGCGCGACGGCCAGGGCCGCCGGGTAGATGAAGTCGGGGTAATCGCACGACTGGGGTGAATAGGTCCCGAAGTCCGTCACCTCGTGGCCCTTCTCGATCAGGTGTTTCTTGATCCGTTCTTTGTATTCGTATCCTGCGTGATCCGTGCCCAATGCAATTCTCATCTGAACCTCGATCAATCGATCCTCAAATCCCCAGTGTACCCGACGATGGCGCCGCCTGCAATTCCCAACTGGACTTCGTTCGCCAAATCCCCGCCCAATCACGGAAAATGCCTAATGACGGGAGGCGGCGGAAGGATACGATCCGGTGGAAAGCAGCGGTCCC
>JAAYVJ010000015.1 GCA_012517265.1 Planctomycetota bacterium
CCCCTGGCATAGAATGCTACGCAAGTCCTTCCTTTACGCCTTCAGCGGAAATCCTCCACCGGCCGGCAGCCCGATTGAGGAAAGACCTCGGCCGCGGCGATGTCGTTCACAGGTTTAACTATTAAATATAGCGGTCCGGCCCAACAAAAGTCAAATCGTACCGATACAACCGCGGTTTTTATACTGAAAAACGGCATTTGGCACATTTTGGACACTTGGCCAAATGAGACACATTCGCTGGAAGCCTGCAAACAGCGACCCTATGGGACCAGGGGACTCAGGCAACCGAGGGGGTTTCGAAACCATCCAGACGGAAGAACCGGACCGCAGTTCGCGTGGTCGCTTCCGCGAAATCCTCCAGGTCGACGCCCTTGAGCTGAGCCAGGAATTGAGCCGTGTGCACCATCAGGGCCGGCTCATTGGGTTTGCGGCTCCGCACCGGCTCGGGGGACATATAAGGACAGTCTGTCTCGATCATCATTCGATCGAGAGGGACGACTTTGGCGGCCTGGCGGGTCGCCTCGGCGTTCTTGAAGGTCACGACCCCCGTGAACGAGACGAACCAGCCCTTGTCCAGGACCAGCCGGGCCTGGTCCGCCGTGCCGCCAAAACAATGGAAGACCACGCCGGCAAGCCCACCGCCGCAACGGTCGAGGATCTCCAGGGTCTCGTCGAACGCATTGCGGGAGTGAATCACCACCGGCAAGCCCACTTCCCGTGCGATGTCAAGATGGGCTTCGAACACACGTTTCTGGTCCGGCTGCTTGGAGAAATTGTAGTGAAAGTCCAGGCCGGTCTCGCCGATCGCGACCACCTTTTCCCGCCGGGCCACCTGCTTGAGCTCATCCAACGCCCGAGCGTCGGCGCTGTGCGCGTCATGCGGATGAATGCCCACCGCCGCATACATGTTCTCGTACCGCCCGGCCAGGTCGACGGCACGACGGCTGTCCACCAGGGACGTCCCGACGGTGATCCACCGGCCGACCCCGGCGGCCCGGCTCCGCTCGACCACTCCCGGCACATCCGCCGACAGTGGCTCGAACGTCAAGTGACTGTGTGTATCGATCAGTTCCATTTCGTCCTAATGCCCCGATCCCTCCGACGGCGTCGGTGTTGTGAACAGATGCCAGCTTGGAGCGCCCCATTCGCCGAGGCTTTCTCTCACAGGAAACTCTGATTCGATCTCGATCTGAGCCCAGCAGTCCCCTTGGACCACGGAAACGACACTCGCCTCCGCACCCCAGAGGCACAGAAACACTCCACACAGGACCACACACGAACGATTCGACGCAACGATCACGAGTCTCTCCCTCCTATGGAACAAAAGCCCTCTCGTAGTGGCGGATCTGGGGTGGGCCGCGGCGGCCGAGGATCAGCGTGACGACGTCGAAACGCAGGGGACGGTCTTGGATGTTGTTGTGGGCGGCCAGGAAACAACGGGCGGCGCGGGCCACGCGGGTCCTCTTGGCCGGAGTGACCGTCGCCTCGGCCGGGCCGAAGCTCTCGTCGGCTCGGGTGCGAACCTCCACGAAGACCAATGAGCCGTCGGCATCCACCATGACCAGGTCCAGTTCGCCGACCTTGCAGGAGTAGTTGCGGGCGAGGGGTCGCAGGCCTTTGCTTCGGAGGTATCGTTCGCAACGCCTCTCCCCCCACCGGCCGAGCCGGGCACTGTCGTTCAACAGCCTGCGTCGAATCAGGAACAGCATGGCATTTACGATTCGCTATCGACTCTTTACTACTCGGGCGCGCCACCCAGTGGTAGAACGCGCCCAAGTCTTCAAATCGTAAATGATGAATCCAGAATCGTCAATTACTTGCCGGTGGTGTGCTCACTATGCCGTTGCGAGAGCTTGACGGCCTTGCCTGTCCTGTCGCGGAGGAAATACAGCTTGGCCCGGCGGACCTTGCCGCTGCGGGTCGGCACGATATCCAGCACGTTGGGCGAATGGAGCGGGAACTGCCGCTCGACGCCCTCGTTGGCGACGATCCGTCGCACGGTGAAGCTCTCGCTGACGCCACGACCCTTGCGGGCGATGACCGTGCCGGTGAAAATCTGGGTCCGGGTCTTGTCGCCTTCCTGGATGCGGCAGTGCACGTCCACCGTGTCGCCGACCTCAAAGTGCGGTATCTCTTTCTTCAGACTCTTGCTCTCAACTGCATCCAGCAACTTGGTTTTCACGGTTAATCTCCCGAGATCGTAAATCCAGACCACAATGAAACCCGTATTCTATGTAGGTCGTCCGCGAATGGCAAGGTATTTTTGGATGATTTTGCCGATTGGCCCGTGCCAAGCCGGTCTCTCCCCCCGGCCGAGACCCTCCCTGCCGCCTCCTGGACGGGGCGTAGCGACCTTAAGTCCTGGATTCTCCAGTGGATACGGCAGAATGACTCCCCCGGCCCCACGGGAAGGACGCCACAAGCAACGGCTCATTCCGCGTGGCGGGCCGAGGGCGACCCGGATGGATACATCTCCGCATCGCTGCCCAGACGACTCCTGAGCATCCGCCGGGCCTCCTCGATGTCGCCGCGGACCTCTTCCACCGGGCGACCCTGGATCATCGCGACCTCGTCGGGCTCCCACCCGTCCAGGACGTGCAGAGTGAACGCCCTGCGCCGATCCGAGGGCAACTCGCTCAGTTGCGTCATGACCCACTTCATCTGATCGACCGCGGCCAATTGCGTCCAGGGTTCCCCGGCCTCGTGGCTGGGCAATACGTCTTCGAGGGTGACGATCGAGGGCGGCTCCCAGACCGGCGTGTCGTCGGCTATCGAGTCGGCTGCCGCCTCCAGGCCCGACTCCGCCCGCACCTCCAGAGACAAGGCCTCCTGCACATCCGCGACCTGTTGGTCCAGGGTCTCGTGCAGGAGCTTGGTCAGCCAGACCTCCAGGGGCTCGCGGTCATCCCGCCGGTCCAGACGCGACCAGGCCCGCAGAATCACCTCGTCGAGGAGATCGTTGACCACCACCCGCCCGCGTCCGATCCGCCCCTGGAGTTCGGCGATGACCAGCTCGTGACGCGCGTGGTCCGAGAGCCGCTCCATCAGAGGGCTCAGCAATTTGAAGAACGTGTCCTTGTCCGGCCCGCGATGCGGCTGCTCCAGTTGCGTCTCGACGTGCCGGGACAACCGCCGGCGGTTCTCTTTGCGATCGTACAGATGCTCCCGGCGGATCAGCTCCTTGTGCCGGCGGACCTCCCCCGCCAGCTTGTCCACCACCGCGTCGATCGCCTCCCGATCCGTGGGATACGACGCCTCCGCGGCCAGCGAACCCGTCGGAAGCAGGAGAACCGCGCGGACATCATGACGCTTGGGTTTGTGCGTCACCGTCAGGCGCAGCTCCCGCTGATCCTCGGGGAATCGCGTCAGAAGCCTCTCGATCCGTGGGATTTTCTGTTGCCAGTAGGACTTGACCGCCTCCTTCTGCCAGTCCGGACAATCCTGAAACACCATGTGGTCCGACATGAGCACTGCCTCCTGATATCCTTCCCCGGTCGGCCCCGCCCCCCATGGTTGATCGTGTCTATCCATGCCCTTTCAATGCACCTTGAATGGCCTCCGTCAGCTCCGCCTGCTCGCTCTCGTCCAGCGACTCGCCCTGCTCGAGCCTCTGAATCCTCTCGTCGATCTCCGGATTTTCCGCGCGCAGTTCGCCCAGCTTGGCCTCCTGCTCGGAGGCGCGTCGATCCAGTTCCGCCGCGTCATAGTCCCAGCCGAGAATGTGCCCCAGCAGGGACACCCCTGCGCGAATCGCCTGGTCGTCCCGACGTTCCGACAGGTAGAACGGCACCTCGACCCAGAGCCCCGCGGCCTCCAGCTTTCTCTGCCTGGCCAGCCAGAGCAGGTACGTGCTCATGTGCGGAGGCCCCTGCCAGTTCAGGCCGACCGGCAGATGCAACTTGAGCTTGCGCCGAACCTCGGCGTCGTTGAAAACCCCGAACGCCCGCCGCGGCGACGTATGCGCGATCATCGACGTAATGCCGTCGATCGTGTATAGACGCTCGGTCTTGTAGTGCTCCGCCACGTCGAGAACCGCGTTGAGGAATTCGTACCGGCGAGACCTCGGCTCGTCGGACCGCAACAGCAGCACGTTGTTCCGTTCGTCGTGAAAAAAACGGCTCTGCGGGAACGTCGCGATGTTGCTTTCGACCTTCACCCCGTCCACGGAGAAGAAGTCCGTCGGCTCGATCCGACAGAAGCTGCGTCCCCCGGCGGCGCGGGCCAGGAAATCCGCCACGCCCCGGCTGACCGCCCCGATGTCCTTCATCCAACCGACGATCAACGAGGGCTTCTCCAGTCGCGGCTGCGACGTGAAGCGAAAAACGTCAGGCTTCATGATCGGGATTGCTCTTGAACAGTTCATCGATGTGTTCCAGGATCTCGTTCTTTTCGGCCTCGCTGATCGGACCCAGGTCGGCATGTTGAGGATGCCGCAGGCTCTCCATCTCTTCACGAACCTGCTCAGGCAACTCGTCCGCCGTGGCCAGCGCGTCGAGCACATGGTCGATATTCGCCTGGACCTTGGCCGCCGTCTCCTCAAGTTCGTGCAGATCCAGCGGCTCGCCAAGGATCTCGCCGAGAACCTCCATCACGGAGATCGACGCCTTCGGGTACGGCCAGGGCGCCCCCTGCAAGTAGTATGGAACCTCTCCCATCAGGCAAACGGCCGCCATGTCCCGGCTGCGGGCCGCTCCCAGGAGCAGGCCGTTGAGCCCGGTGATGGAGCCCTCGCCTTCCCGGTCCTCGATCTGCGACATCAGGATCGTGTTGCGGTACTCTCGAATCTCCGGGATCAGATCAGGAGTATTCGGCACGGCCCACACCTTCGGCCTGTCCGTATGGTGGATCGTCGTGACGCCGGCGCCGGCCGTGTAGATCCGCTTGCAGCCCAGCGAGTCGGCGACATCGAGGACCATCTCCGCCATCTGATAAGTCCTCTCCGGATCGGCGGGCTGTTGCTCGCCGACCAGGAAGACCGCGTCGCCGCCGCGGCCATGGAATCCGTAGAACCGGGTCGCCGGGAATCGCATGTACTCGATCACCCCGTTGACGACCACGGCCTGGGAAGGCTCGAAGAACCCTTCGGGCTCGATCTCCCCGAATGCTTCGGCCCGCATCATTCGGCGCATCGTGTTGATGGCGACCAGACCGACCTTCCCGATGCCGGACCATCCGCAGATCATAACGGGTTGGTTCAGTTGAAGCGACCTGTACAGTTTGACGCCCATATCGACTCCTTGCCCCCCGAGAGTCGCGGTTCTGACCTGCGAACTCTCGCTACAGCTAATAGGGCGCGAAGAGCCAAAGAGTTCGATTTTCAACATCAAGGATAGGGCGATTGTGAGGATTTCGCACAGCGCGTCGCGATAGAAAGGCAAATCCCAGGGTTCGACCAGGATCTCCGGCGTGGACAGCAGCAGCCGTCCTCCCCTGCTCAGGTGCTCGCCCAGCGCACAGGTGTCCGGCCCCTGAAGCGAGGGCAACGTGGGCCGCTGACTGGAGAGGTACCCGTAGGGATCGCCCCGGCCGGAGGGGGTGCCGTCGAGGTTGTCCACCAGGACGAGCTTGGGATTCCATCGAGCGAGCCGGCCGGCCCAGTCCTCGGGGAAATCCGTCGTGAGGAACTGGTTCTTGAAGTCCTTCGTCGTCCGTTTCGTCGGATCATCTTCGAAGCGGTAGTCGATTTCCGCGACCTGGACCCGCTTGCCGGGATTGGGGTCCGTCAGCATGGGGGGGACTGGGTTCGCGCGACGCAGTTGCCCCGCTCGTCCGGACCGACCCGCGGCGTCTTGGCGTAACGTCCTTGGTGGACCTACGGCGCCAGCGAGCTCGGGGGAACAAGCCCCCTGTTGAACCCGCAGATCACGTTGCCCGCCGAACGGCGCGTGATCGCGACCTCGTTCACGAGCTTGTAGCGATCCGGGGGATAGCCGAATCGCGTCGTTGCGGACGCTCTCGTTCTCCTTGAGGCAGTGGAGCAGCAGGCGTTTCTGGAAGACCTTGCCCAGCAGTTGCAGCTCGTCCTTGATCTTGACCTGGTCCTTGTCGGGGCCCTTGTCGTTGGGATCGGCGGCCCTGGCCGCCTGAGGCTCTTGAGGCGTCGCCTCCTGCGCACCGGCCGCACGGAGCCCCAGGGTTATCGACGCCAACCACGCCATCGACAGCAGAGAACGTGCCGTCATGGCGCGTTCCGGTCACTCGGGAAAGAGAAGTCGAAGCAATTCCTCCCTCTGGGAGAAATCGGGGACGAGCAGGTGGGCCCCCGCCTTGATCAGGCGGGTGCGCTTGTCGAGGTTCAGTCCGTACCGGCGGATCTCGTCGGACGCCACGCCGATCGCCAGGCCGCCGCGCTTGCGGGACTCTCGCAGCTCGACCGGACCGTCGCCGAAGACGGCCAGCTCCGGACCTTGCAGGTTGTTCTCCTTCAGGATCCGATCGAGCACCATCTTCTTCGAGCAACTGTCGATGTCGCCGACGGCGCCGTAGATGCCTCCGTTGAAGAACTTCGCGTGGCCCAGGGCCTCGGCCTCCGCGACCACGTCCGCGTGATCCGTGCCGCTGGCCAGGTAGAGCGTCACGCCGCGATCGCGCAGCGCCTGGAGGAACTCGACCGCGCCCTTGATGGTGAAGTCGGTCACGTCGAGCTGGCCGCGTTTGAGCTTGGCCACCCGCTCGTTGACCATCTCCATCAGCGCGTCGTTGTAGATCCGCTTGTAGCCGAAGCGGTCGAGGACCTTGTCCGGCGGCACGATGCCGAACTCGCGGACCATGCCGACCAGGCCCTCCATCTGCACGATGGTCTGGATGCCTGTGGACTTGTCGATGAAATCCGACACCCGCTCGCGAACCTTCCGGTAGAGCGACTCGTCGGCGGTCGCGTACCGATCGCCCAGGATCGCCTTGATCATGACCGGGGCCATGATCTCCTCCCAGCCCTGGCGCAGCGTGCTGATCGTCCCGTCGTTGTCGAAGACCGCGTGGCGAATCGCAGATGGTGACCCGTGACCCGTGACCCGTGACCCGGTGGCCGGCCACTCTCCCGTGGTCTCGATCTCCGTTCCCGGCAGGTACTTCGCCTTCCGCGGGCTCTCGGCCAGCTCCGGCTGGTAGATGAAGTCGGGGTCCTTGGCGACCGCCAGGATTTCGTCGCCGTCAGCGGTGCCGGTCTGGAACAGCTTCTGGACCGTGACCGCGGCGGCGAAGTTGGCGAACTCCGCAGCCTCCGCCGGCGGCACGCCCGCGCCCAGGCACAGGGCCAGGGCGCTGGTCACCGTGTCGCCCGCGCCGACCGGGTCGAGCTTCTTGAGCAGTTGAATGCCTGGGATCTGGTGCACGCCGGCGCCGTCGATCGCGAGCATGCCCTTGGCGCCGCGGGTCAGAAAGACCGGCTTGTTGAACCAGCCGTAGAGGTTCAGCGCGTATCGCTTCACGTCGTCCAGCGACGGGTTCTCGTCCCGCGCGACCTGCACGCCGTTGAGCCGGGCCGCCTCGCGGTCGTTGATCTTGCGAATGATGTGCTGGAAGCGGTCGCCGAAATGGCGAGAATCGAGCAGAATGGGCTTGTTCGGACAGGCGGCGAACAGCGCGTTGGCTCCTTCGATGAACGACTCGTTCGTGATGCTCCCGGGCACCTGCTGATTGACGATCATCGCGTCGGCCGTACGGAGCGCGTCGCGAATGCCTTCCAGCAGCGCCGCGTCGGTAGCCGTGCTTCGCTTGTTGAAGAACCCGAAGTCGACGCGGGGCTCCTCCCGTTCGTCGAGGTAGGGCTTTCCGAACGCGACGGTGTCGTAGTTCTCCCGCTGAACGACGAGACGGCTGGTGTCAACACCGAGCCGCTCGAACTGCCGGAGAAGCTCCCGGCCGAAGATGTCGTCGCCGATCACGCCGACGACCTGGATGGACCTGGGCTTCAGCGCGGCGAGGTTCGCCACGACGTTCGAGGCGCCGCCCAGCGAGTAGTAGTGCCGCCGGACCGCCCGGGCCTGGAGTCCCGTCTCCTCGGAGACCTCGGACCCCTTCGGGTCCAGCATCCAATACGCGTCGATGCAGAAGTCGCCGTACACGGCCACGTGGGTTTGTTCGATCTTGCCCAGAATCTCTTTGATGCGTTGTTGGTTCATGTTCCTCTCGTCACAATTCGAAGCTCCAGACCCGAGACAAATTCAACACCCGAGGCTCGAATTTCGAGATTCGGATTTCGGATGTTCGTCTACAGTCCTTTCACAATCTCTTGATACAGGAGCGGAACCGTCTGCTTCTGGTCGCCCTGGACGTAGAGCCCCCGGCCGCCGAACGCTTCGGGGATGCGGGTGACCACGCTTTTCTGATCGCGGAAGTAGTAGCCTGGCGACGCTTCGTCGGTCATTTGCCCGGCTTTGTGCTCACGCAGATCGAAGTCGGCCGTGAGAATCCCGTGCGGCACGCTGCCCCCGTTGGCGGCCATGGAGACCGCCTTGAGCAACACCTCGGGACCGGTGACCGCGCTGCCGATGTTCAGGACGACGCCGCCGTTTGTGAGGTTGCAGATCTCGTTCGTGTAGAGGAGGAAATCCCGGCCGGAACAGCCGCCCTTGGCTTGGCCGTCGAAGCTCGGATGCTGGTCGATCACGTCGACGCCGACGCCGACGTGTACGGTGAACGGGACGCTTCTTCGATAGCAGGTCGCCAGGAGACTGACCTCAGGATGCGAGAACTCCCTGGGCGAGCCGCTCCTGGCCGCGATCTCCAGCACCTCTTTGCGGAAGGGCTCGTCGCAGATCATCCGCCCGAGCGTCTCGCCGTAGCCGAGCTTGCGCCGGTTGCCCACCGACAGCGCCGTGTTGATATAGGCGAACTCATAAGCCATGCCGAACAGGCCCTTGTCCAGAGCCGCCGGGACGTTCTCGCTCGTCTGGCCGATCAGGGCCAGCTCGAAGTCATGAATGCTCGTGGCGCCGTTGCCGGCGACGAGCGTCAGGCAACCTCGCTCGACCAGGTCGACCAGCAAAGGGCCCAGGCCGTTCTTGATCAGGTGCGCGCCGGTGAACAGGATCACGGGCTTGCCGTCCCGCCGGGCCGCGACGATCGCCTCGGCCACCGCCTGCACGTCGCGGCGGACCTCCTGCGGCAGATCGAACTGCCTGCCCGTCAAGTGCTGCGGCAAAACCAGGTCCCCCAGCTTGACCTTGTTGCTTCGCGTGGCCAGGGGATACGTCCTGACCCGCCGGGCGTCAAACGCCTTGTACTTCCCCTCGTATTCCATTCGCAACGCAAGACTCCGAGAAAGAACACAGATGACGGGTCGATGATCCCTCATCCGGAATCCATCATTGACCGGCCAACAGCCGTTCCAGCCGCTTGATGCACTCGATCAGGCAGCGGATCGTGTGATAGTTGACTTTCCAAGAATGGCTCATGTGCGTCCAGTGGACGGGCTTGCCCTCGCGACTGAGCAGCGGCCACCACTCGCCGACCGGGTGATTGA
This sequence comes from Planctomycetota bacterium, assembly GCA_012517265.1. GTDB lineage: Bacteria > Planctomycetota > Phycisphaerae > Sedimentisphaerales > Anaerobacaceae > PLanc-01. The sequence continues at coordinate 9,467 of JAAYVJ010000015.1, forward strand.
TCATCTTGTCGAAGACGAACCGGTGCACGTTCACGTACGCCGGCCAGTAGGGCTTCATCCCGAACCGCAGGCAGCCTTCCAGCATGCCGATCATGACCTCGGCCTGCTGCCAGAACTCCTTCTCCATGTCGTAGACGCCGCCGGCGTGCGGACCCTCGGTGTAGACGCCGCCGTACTCGGGGTCGATGCCGTTCTTCATGCCGTGGTCCATCGCCTTCTTGATGACCTTCTTGTAGTCGTCCCAGCCCGTGCCCAGCACGTCCGTGGCGTGGGCCAGCAGCCAGGCGAATTCGACGTTGTGCCCGGCGGAGGTGTTGTCCTCGGCGTGGGCCTTCTTGCCGCCCTCGGCGAACCGGTCCCAACCCCAGATGATGTCGAACTTGATCTGCGGCGCGACCTTCCAGTCGACCCAGAACTGCGGGATGCCCGTCCCGTACCGCTTGTGCAGGATCTTCTTGAGCAGGATGTCGATGTCCTCCAGCAGCGTCCGCCGATGGATCTCCTGCTTGGTGCACTCGTACATGTTCGTGAAGGCTTCCATCAGGTGCATGTGGACGTCGAGCGTCTTGCGGTCGCCGCCCTTGGGGCCGGGGCCGCAGAGGGTCCAGTCGCGTTCGAACATCTCCCAGTACCCGCCGTAGCTCGTCTCGGCCGCGTACTTCTTCACCAGGTCGAAGACTTTCTCGGCGTACTCCCGCCCGCGCGGATCGCCGGTGGCCATGGTGTATTCGGTCAGCCCGTACATGGCGAAGCTCAGGCCGTACAGGATCTTCTTGTCGATGACGACCTCGCCCTTGCGGTTGGCCATCCAGTAGAAGCCGCCGTACTTGTCGTCCCAGAGCTTCTTGAGCACGAAGTCCACGCCGTGCCTGGCGAATTCGGCGCACTTGCCCCCGCCGTAACCGGCTCGGTGCGCCGCGGACATCGAATAAATGAACCGCATCTGGCCCAGCATCGACTTCTCGTCGGTTCCGGAGTCCTTGCCGTCCTTGTCGAAATGCGTGATGAAACCGCCGTACTGGTCGTCCTTGGCGCGATTCATCCAAAACGGCAGCAGCTCCGTGGTCAGATGATGCCTGCATTCGTCCAGACACGTCGAAATCTCATTCTTATCCACGGCCATTCCGTAGTCCTCCTATTCTCCTTGGCAACCGTCGGGCGGACGCCCGCCCACAAGCCCGTCATCATACCGCCGGCGGCCGAACGTGCAAGACCGCATCGGCGTGGAAACGGAGGCGACAAAGAGCCATGGATCGGATACAATCCCGCCATGACATGCGTCGCGACAATCCGACCGTTTCCGCCCGGCCCGGGATGGGTCCCCCTGATCCTGGCCGCGGGCCTTCTCGCAGGCGGCTGCAACTCGAAGCCGGACCGAGGCGCCGCAGCCGACATACAGAGCGCAAGGGCCCCTGCCTCATCGGAGCCACAGGGGACGGCGCAGGACCCGCCGGCGCTGGTCTTCATCGAATTCGTGGCCACACCGCACGACGTGGTGGACCGGATGCTCAAGACGGCGAAGGTCACGAAGCACGACGTGGTCTGCGACCTCGGCTGCGGGGACGGACGCATCCTCATCGCGGCGGCCAAACGCTACGGATGCCGGGCAATCGGATACGACCTGGACCCGATTCGCGTCGAGGAAGCCCGTGAGAACGCCAAGCGTGAGGGTGTTTCGCATCTGGTGACCGTCGAACAGAAGAACGTCCTCTCGGTGGACCTGGAGGGCGCGAGCGTCGTCACGCTCTATATGGGCACGGAGATCAACGCCCGGCTGATTCCGCAACTGAGCCGACTGGGGCCGGGGGCCCGGATCGTATCGCACGACTTCGGGATCGGCAACCTCCCCCCGGACCGGACCGTGACGATGACCTCCCGCGAGGACCGCCGCCCGCACAGAGTGTATCTGTGGCGTTGCCCCATCTCGGGCAAATCCGAGTGAACACCAGCCCCTGACCTCCGCGGAGCGGACAGAGCCCGGCCCCGGCGATCCCCTCCTGAGTCTCGACGGGATCCACCGGGGCCGAGTCGAAGCGTCAGACTGTCACAGCCCGACCCGCGAGGCGAGACGATCCCGGCCTGCTATTTCGTGTACTGATTCGCCGGCGTTGCGCCGTCCCAGATCAAGCCCGTCGCGTTCAGGCTCGTCACGCGGGTCGAGTAGGTTCCGGCCGGAGCGTACCGAACCCGAATCGTGACGACGCCGTTGGCACTGGTGGTGCCCAGATTGGTCACATAGGGTACGCCGTTTCGATAGACGGCCACCATGACGATCGCATTGGGCACAGGATTTCCCGCGTTGTCCACGACGTGGACGGAAACCATGAGATCGCGGTTGTTTCGCGAGCCGCCGCTCATGTCATACGTGATCGACTCCACCAGAACAGTCCCGGCCTGTGACGGCGTCCTGTTGTCCACGGTGACGCTGATCGAATGACTGGCGGTCTGTCCCTTGGTGTCCGTGGCGGTCGCGATCACGGTGTGCAGCCCGTTCGGGGTGTCCGTGGTGTCCCATACGACCGACCACCCATTCCCTCCGTCGGAATCCACAATGGACATTCCGCTGTCGATGGTGAATCGCACGCTGGCGACCCCTTTGTCGTCGCCGGCTGCGGCGGCCAGGGTCACGTCGCCGGAGACCGTGGCGCCGGCGGCGGGACTGGTGATCCGCACCGTCGGCGCAGCGTCGGCGTTGGCCACCGTCACCGTGATCGTGTCGGTCGCCGTGGCGCCGGCGGTGTCCGTCGCCCGGGCCATGACGGTGTAGGCCCCGTCGGCCGTGCCGGTCGTGTTCCACGAGGCCGACCAGCCGTCGGCGCCCTGGGTCTCCAGGCCGACCCGCACGCCGTTGATGAGGAATTCGACCTGCGTTACGCCCTTGTCGTCGCTGGCCGTGGCCTTCAGCGCGACTGTGCCCGAGACGACGGCGCCCTGCGCCGGGGCTGTGAGGTCCACGCTCGGCGGATTGTCCACCGGCGCGGTGGCGGAACCGGCCGCTCGCTGGGCGTCGACCAGGCCGAAACCGAAGCTGGTGTCGCGTCCCTTGGCCCCCAGGTCTTCGGCCGTGCTCGTCAGCCGATCGCGGACGGCGGCCGCGGAGGAAAGCCCCGAGGCCCACGCCAGGACTGCGGCCCCGGACACATGCGGACAGGCCATCGATGTCCCGCTCATATAGGCATACTGGCCGCCCTTGTAGGTCGAGAAGATGCTCACGCCGGGGGCCGCCAGCTCGATCTCGGGCCCGTAGCTCGAGAACGAGGCACGCCAGTTCGAGGAGTCCGTGGCCGAGACCGCGACCACCGAAGGATACGCGGCCGGAAACATCACCGCCCCGCCGGTGTTGCCCGCCGCGGCCACGATCAGGACGCCCTGTGCATACGCCCGGGCGCAGGCGTTCCTCAGACTCGTCGTGCTGGTGCCGCCCAGGCTCAGCGAGGCCACCTTGACCCCGTTGGTCGCGCACCAGTCGAGTCCCTGAATGACGTCGCTGGTGTAGCCGCTGCCGTCGTCGGCGAGTACCTTGACGGCATAGAGGATCGCATCCGGCGCGACGCCGACGACGCCGATCCCGTTGTTTCGGGCCGCGAGGATGCCGGCGCAGTGCGTGCCGTGCCCGTGGTTGTCCTTCCAGTCCGCCGGCTGGGTGCTGCCGTCCTTGATCCCGGCGAAGTTGACGCCCCCGGCGACCAGCAGATCCGGATGGCTAGAGTCGATCCCGGTATCCAGAACCGCCACTTTCACCCCCTGGCCCGTGTTGCCGGCCGGCCAGGCCAGCTCGGCGTCGATCCGGTCCACGCCCCAGACGAGAGTCTGCGCGAAGGCATACAGGACCACGTCCTCCTCGACGTACTCGACGTCGGAGCGGGCCCGGAGTCTGGCGACCGCCTGTTCCGGCAGGGTCGCCGAGACGACGTTCACCATTCTCAAAGACCGGTGAACGGCCCCTCCGCCCCGCCGGACGATGTCGGCGCGACCCTCGGGCGTCCCAGGGCCCCGACCGGCTCGAAAACCGACAAGCATGCGTCGCCCGGCCTGCCTCGATTGGGCGGGGCAAATCTGAGCGAAAACCACCAGGGCGGACACGACTAACAGAGACAACTTGCGCGTAGGTCTCATGATAGGCCCCCAAACAAAACAACAATCATCCGGTTTCCATACATCACACTACCCCCTTATGGTCCCCGCGATGCCGGCGATCTCGCTGAGCCGGTTTCCTGGATCTGGAATGGATTTTACGGATGAGCGCGCCGAGGTCAACTGCAAATGAGGGAATAATCCGCCTACCAGGGGATATCGCGAAAAAAGTTCCAACCCGCGACCCCGGCCGCCCTTTCGGCGGCGGAGGAGTCCCCAATACCCATGATGTCGCTTCCTCAAAAGCCACTACAAGGCCGTCCCCAGGCGCGGTTCGGGTCGGGTCGATGGCCGTGCTGCGGCAAGGCGCGTCCATCGACGGGGCTTGCAGACGTCGCAAGAAGAACTCGGGACCTCGCCTGTGCCGGTCAACGGTCCGGACGCAAACGCAGCGGCTTCGGCCCCCCGACCAGGGCAGACCACATCTCTGGGAAAGAACCGAGACTCGGAGTCTGGACCGGCTCAGCTCTTGGCCTGGTCGAGGATCAGGTCCTTGACCTTCTGGCTGGGCAGGTTCAGGGCGCCAAACGCCGCGGCGGCCGCCGCCCGGATGGCGGCGTCCGTGTCCGTCGACTGGATCAGGGCGTACATCGCCGTGACGGCCGCATCGGGCAACAGATTGCCGTAGAGCTTGGCGGAGCCCGCCAGGGCGTCGAACGCCGCGACCTTCACAGGCATTTCCTGGCCGGCGTCCATCGCCATGTCCGCGATGGCCCGCTGGGCATTGGGGCTGTTCAGATAGGCCAGGGTCTGGCAGGCCAGAACCCGGATCTGCTGCTGCGTGTCCTTCGTGGCGGCCGTCAGAGCCGGCAGGGCCTGCATCAGGTCGATCACCGGATTGCGGCTGATGGCCAGCTTGTACATCGCCTGAACCGACCGCAAGGCGTAACTGTCGGCCAGTTCGTCGGACCACGGTCCGATGGACACGGCCTGCCGACCGCTTCTGGCCAGGGCCTCGGAGAGGTTCTGGACGACGATGCGGCTCTCGACGAATTCCTGCCTGGGGCCGGCGTTGCCGATGGCGATCGCGGCGCTGTAGCGAACCGCGCGATCCTGGAACGACAGGGCCTGCAGGAGCGGCTGCGACGGTCCGAGGGTGTACATCAGGGACTTCTCGCCGGCGGTGGTCGCCAGGGCCTCGACGGCGCCCAGCGCCACGGCGGCGTTGCGATCGTTGACCGCGCGGGCCAGCGCTTGATGGAGATACTCCGGACCGGCCGTCGTCGCGTAGACCGACGCGGTGGCGTGGTTGTCGCCGAAATATTCCGGCATCGCGATCCCGGTGGACTCGGCCTTGAAGAACGAGGCCAGCCACAGGCCGATCGCCATGCCGAACTGGTCGTCGGCCCGCAGGGACCACTCGCAGCACCGCATCGCCATCAGCTCGTGGAAGTAGGCCTGATCGACAGGCGTGCGAACCAGCCGGCCGGTCTGGCCGTCCCAGAACCAGACGTTCGCGAAGTTCACGTCCGTCGGCGGAGCCAGAGACTCATCGTGGTAGTAGTACCGCTCGCCCAGTTGGTAGAACAGCGCCGAGGCGACGCCCCCGGCGGCCCGGGGGTCGATCAGGCGGATGCTCTCGGCGGCCAGCGACCGAAGCTCCATCGACTCAGAGGTCTCGGCGATGAGCTTGAGGTACGGCAGCGACTGGGGATAGCCGATGCGGCCCAGGGCCCGAACGATCTCGGCCTTGAGCTGCGGGTTGTCGGTCTGGAGGGCGGCGGTCAACGGACGAATCGCGGGCCGGCCGATCTTGGGCAGGACCTCGATCAGGTCCGCCAGCTTGACCTCGTAGGCGGGATTGCGGATCGCCTCGGTCATCGCGTCGATCATGAAGGGCACCGCGTACTCCCCGGCGTCCTGGAGCCGACGCGTGCCGATCATCTTGCCGCGAACCGTCGTGCTGAGCCGCTTGATCTCCTCGACGATCAGCGCCGGCTCGGTCCGCCGGAGGAATCGGCCCTGATCGACCACGGCCAGAACTTCCTTCGTGAGCGAGGCCAGTTCGTCGTCGTGGGCGTTCTCAGCGGCCTTCATGGCGACCTGGTAGCCCTGCTGATTGTCTTCGACGAGCTTGAACAGCTCGGCCGGGTCGGGATTGCTCTGGAGCACGGCCTTGGCATAGGCCTTGGCCAGGTCGAGCCGACCGATCTTGGTGTAGTGCAGGAAGTCGTTCCAGTTGTCTGCCAGGCTTCGGGAGGTCTGAAGACCGGCGACAGCGGGCGAAGCCCCGGCATTCTGCGCTAGACCGGTCCCAACGAAGAAACATCCGATAACCAGCATCCACGCGAAGGTTCGTCCGCTCAACATCAAGACGTCTCCAAATTCCTTCCGTTGCCCATTTCAGGATTGTGCCCGACTGCATACGGCGTGAACAAGCGGTGCGTAAGACCCCTACCTCGCGGCGATTGCAGTCGGGCAGCCTATCCCTTTCCTGACGGTTACAAACAACAAGCCGTCGTAAGTATTCGGCTCCAACGCATTTATACTAAAGTCAATTGCCCCCCCTGTCAACAAAAAACCCATTTCACCCAGACCCCCATCTTCCCAGGGAATGTCGGAAAATGGAAAGGTGCGTCCGGGAGAAACGGAAAGGCCGCTGGTTCATGGGATGCCCCGTCGGACAGGTCATAGAGCTCCCCCCTCCTCCAGGCCCAGAGCGGGTCTGGCGTGAAATGTGCGGGCTGCCGCCGGACTGGGAAGATTATGAGTCCTTATAGTGCCGCACTTTGTCGCGGGTCAGGCCCTCGCCGATCAGCGAGAACAGGAGCAGCTCCGCCGAGATCAGCAGGTACAGGGGCCCGAGCAGGATGCTGGAGATCAGAGCGAATTCCCGCATCCCCCGGTCCCACGCCCGCCGGTCGCAGTGGACGGCCGCCGCCTCGGTGGCGAAGTAGGCCAGCACGCCCGACAAAACCCAAACTGACACAAGCACCACCCCAAGAGCCATAGTTGCATCCTCCCGACGCAAGGATCGTAATGGCTTCGACAGTGCATACGTCAGCACATACTCAAATAGCGAGCTCCCTCTTCCTCCCTCTATTATATCCCCCGCCGGGGAAGAAAGTGCGGAATTCCAAGTTTTTTCGCCGCCGCCCTCCACCTCACTACGGCTCGCAAGCCGCGCCTTCCCACCGCAACCGCGGATACCCCTTCCCCTCGCAGATCGTCCAGACGCTCTCGAAATCCCAGCCCACGAAGCTGGCCCGCAGCCGCATCTGGCCGTCGTTCAGCGGCTGGCCGTTGTACTTCGTGCCCCAGGTGGATACTGTCGCGGGACCGCAATTCCAATAGCAGTCACGCAGAATCCCCTTGTTGTCGGTCCCGGGGCAGACCCCGATGGGGAACACTGGCACGCCCCTCAGATCAAGATCGGTGCCAAGGACGAAGGTCTTGTCCCAGAGAACGGGGGCCGTCCCAAGGAGAGTCATCTGATCCGGATTCGAAATGATATACGGCTGCGCCGCCGTACCCTGACCGACCAGCCAGTCGATGACGGCGTTCCGTATGGCCTGGCCAGGCTCGCCTTCCCATGCCAGCCAGGGATAGTCCTTGCCGTCGTCGTGTGTCCAGTTCGGATCACGAGCCCAGCCGCTGAGGCTGAACGTCTGCGACTCCGTCATCCGGGCGGTCGGCAATCCCGTTCCTCCATCGCTGGCGGCAAGCTCGCTGACCTCGGTATCCCAGAAACAGTGGGCAATCGTGCCCTCATTGAGTCCAACGAGACCACCGCCGACTCCAACGGATGGCTCCACATCGG
>JAAYVJ010000114.1 GCA_012517265.1 Planctomycetota bacterium
ATGGAGCCGCAGGATCTGTATCTTCTCGGAACCGGTGAACTGTCGTCGTGTCGTCATGAACATTCCCTTTCAAAAAGTGACGGCCAATTTACTCTCTCACTCACAATCCGGGAATGTCCAATTCCGTCAGAGGCAACACAGCACACCCTACGGCAGTGCTCTCTTCACGCATCCACGCTTCTACGCTTCCACGCTCCCACTATCCGGCTCCGCCGGGCCGTGGTATAATGCTGGCTTCGTGCTGCCTTCGAATGGGGGAATCGGTGGCAGAGTAGAGAGATGGGCAAGAGCGTTTCTTTCGGCGAAGAATGATTTGCCTCCGGCCAGCGGCCTACAGCCTGGCGGCCGGTTCTTGAGAAGGATTTCGACATCATGTTCAAGCAGCCTGAGCAGAAGCACCTTTGGTGGCAGACGGGCGTCATTTACCAGATCTACCCCTTCTCGTTTGCGGATAGCAACGGCGACGGGTACGGCGACCTGCCCGGGATCGCGAGCAAGCTGGACTACCTCAAGGACCTGGGCGTCGACGCGATCTGGCTGTCGCCGATCTATCCTTCACCGCTGGCAGATTGGGGATACGACGTCAGCGACTACAAAGCGATCCATCCCTTGTGCGGGACGATGGCGGACTTCGACCGGCTGCTGGCGGACTGTCACGAGAAGGGGCTCAAGCTGATCCTGGACTTCGTACCGAATCACACCTCGGACCAGCATCCGTGGTTCGTCGAGTCGCGGTCGTCGCGCCAGAATCCCAAGCGAGACTGGTACCTCTGGAAGGACGCCAAGGCCGACGGCGGGCCGCCCAGCAACTGGTTGAGCGTCTTCGGCGGCTCGGCGTGGGAGCGGGACGAGACCAGCGGGCAGTACTACCTGCACAGCTTTTTGAAGGAGCAGCCGGACCTGAACTGGCGGAATCCCGAGGTGCAGGCGGCCATGCTCGACGTGATGCGGTTCTGGCTCGACAAGGGCGTGGACGGGTTCCGGATCGACTCGCTGTGGCACGTGATCAAGGACGCGCAGTACCGGGACAACCCGCCGGCCCCGCATTACGTGGAGGGTGAGATGCCGGCGTACAAGCGGCACGTCGGGGCGTACACGGGCGGACAGCCGGAGTTGCACGAGGTGGTCGGGCTGATGCGGCATGTGGTCGATCAGTACCCGGACCGCGTGCTGATCGGGGAGATGTACCTGCCGATCGAGGAGCTGTTGGGCTATTACGGCCGGAAGCGGGACACCGGGCTGCATCTGCCGTCGAATTTCCAGTTGATCGTGCAGCCGTGGAAGGCGGTGGAGATCTTCGCGGGGGTGAACCGGTACGAGGCGTCGCTGCCGTCGTTTGCGTGGCCGAATTGGGTGGTGGGCAACCACGACAAGCCGCGGGTGGCCAGCCGGGTGGGGCCCGAGCAGGCGAGGATCGCGGCGATGCTGCTGCTGACGTTGCGCGGGACGCCGACGATCTATTGCGGCGACGAGATCGGGATGACGAACGGGAACGTGCCGCCGGAGAAGGTGCGGGACCCGGTGGCGAAGATGCCGGGCTCGGGCAAGCCTGGACGCGATCCGGAACGGACGCCGATGCAGTGGACGGGCGGGCCGGGGGCGGGCTTCACGACGGGCGAGCCGTGGCTGCCGATTGGTCCGGACGCCGAGGTGGTGAACGTCCAAGTCCAGCGGGACGACCCGAAATCGATGTTGGCGTTCTATCGGCGGCTGCTGTCGCTTCGGCGGGCCGAACCGGCGCTGCAGATCGGCAGCTACCTGCCGGCCGGGCAGAGAGGCAACCTGTTCGCGTTCCTGCGGGAGCTGGACGATGTGTGCTTCCTGATCGCGGTGAACCTGGGCGCCGCGAGAGCCAGGCTGACCATGCCGCGGCACCTGGACGTGACGGGCAAGGTCGTGCTGGCGACGGAGCCGGAGCGAATCGGCGCCGAGATCAGCGAGCACATCAACTTGGGGCCGAACGAGGGCCTGATCGCCAGAATCAAGCCGTGCGACTGACCCGCGGCCCACGGCGGTATCTTGCGGCCCTCCCATCATTCTGGCAACTTGGCCGTTGACATCGCCGCCGGAATCCCCAATAATCACGCCATCGCCGAAGTGGCGGAACTGGCAGACGCGCAGGATTCAAAATCCTGAGGGGCTTTAGCCCCGTGAGGGTTCGATTCCCTCCTTCGGCATTCGCGAGACACCCATGCCTCGGGGCGTGGGTTTACAGATTGAGTTTGTCACGGCAATCGACAGCAGATATAGTGGCGGCCATGAAAAAGCACATGATGTCCTTCATCGTCGTTGCGGCTCTGGTGGCTCCCCTGTGGGCACAGCAACTTGAGTCGCTCCCCTCCGATCCGTACTTCTCGACCTACAGACTGGTCGAGGCCCCCGCGACGCAGGGCCTGCTCCTCAAACCCGGCGACCGCCTGGCCATCTGCGGCGACTCGATCACCGAACAGAGAATGTACTCCCGAATCATGGAGACCTACCTGACCGTCTGCGTGCCGCAACTGGCCGTCACCGTCCGCCAGTTCGGCTGGAGCGGCGAACGGGCCCCCGGCTTTCTCGCCCGCATGGAAAACGACGTCCTGCGCTTCGCCCCCACCGTCGCGACCACCTGCTACGGCATGAACGACCACCGCTACCAGCCCTACGAGGCCGAGTGGGGCCGGGAATACCGCGACTCCTCCACCGCCATCGTCCGCCTCTTCAAGCAGCACAACGCCCGCGTCATCCAGGGCTCCGCCGGCACCGTTGGCAAAATGCCGGCCTGGGTCAAGCAGGCCAAGGGCGACGTCGAAGACCTCAACCATAGCCTGGCCGAGTTCCGCAACATCGGCCTGGCCCTGGCCAACGACGAGCAGGTCGCCTTCGCCGACGTCTTCACCCCGATGCTCGTCGGCGGCTTCCAGGCCAAGCAGCGCTACGGCCAGGACTACATGATCGCCGGCAAGGACGGCGTGCACCCCGGCTGGGCCGGCCACCTCGTCATGGCCTACGCCTTCCTCAAGGCCATGGGCCTGGACGGCCGGATCGCCACGATCACGGTCAACCTCGCCGACGGCAAGGCCGCCGCATCCGAAGGCCACCGCGTCCTGACGAGCGAGCCGGGCCGGGTCGAAATCGAGAGCACGCGCTACCCCTTCTGCGCCGCCGGCCCGATCGACAACGACGGCAGCCTCCGCTCCGGCATGACCCTGGTCCCCTTCAACGCGGACTTGAACCGTTTCATGCTGGTCGTCCCCGACGCCGCGGCCGCCATGTACCGCGTCACCTGGGGCCAGACCTCGAAGACCTACACCGCTGCGGAACTAGCCAAAGGCGTGAACCTCGCCGCGGATTTCGAGACCAATCCGTTCAGCGAGGCGTTCAAAGCGGTCGACGAAGCGGTCGCCAGGAAACAGGCCTACGAGACCCGCCAAGTCAAGGACCTCTTCCACGGCCCGGAAGGACAGACCGACATGACGATGACCGCCGAGCTGACCGAAAAGGTCCGCACGCCGCTGGCCGCAGCCATCGCCAAGGCTTTCGTCCCGGTCCGCCACACGATCGAGATCAGGGCCGAACAGTGATTCGTGACTCGTGACTCGTGACCCGGAGGGGGGCGTCGCTCGACCGTTCGCAGTGCGCCCGTGAGGCGTATCTTCTCCGCGGCCCCTCCGGCGACTCGTGAAGCGTGAAGCGTAGTGCGTGAGTCAGCGGATCTTCTGCACCCAGACCTTGCCGCCCTTTTCGAACTCGACGGCGTCCTCGCGGATCCTGCGAACGCGGTAGCCTTCGATCCGCTCGCCCTCCTGCACCAATTCGCTGCCGATCAGGGCGCACAGTCGGTTATCGGCCCCTGCGACGACCGCTTCGACGGCCGGCGTGAAATCCCCCGCCTTCCTGCGTGCCGCCTCCGCCTTGGCGCGGGCCTCCTTCATGTCCGCGATCGCCTTCTGCCTCTGGGCCTCCTCGCGAGCCGCCGCCTCCTGGGCCGCGACATCCGCCTGCTTCTGGCCCGCCAGCAATCCTTGCGGAATATTCAGAAAGCCGCCCCCGCCCTGCATGAGCTGGCCGGCGTTCCCAAGCTGGCCCGAGAGCATCGCGAACCGTCCGGTAAATAGAGCGCCCGCCGCCGCCAGCGACGCCATCGTGAACAAGAATCCCGGTTTGATCTTCACAGCATCTCCTCCAAAACGCACCGACAAGTATCGACCGGATCCGCCCAGCCCTTGAGCCCCGCCGGGGACGGAGGAGGCATCGTTCGTCGCTCGTCCCTCGTCGCTGGTCGCTCGGGGTCCGATGGAAGACGCAAGACCATCTCACGCAGGGAATACACAAGAGGCGTTCGCTTCTTACCCAGCGTCAGGGAGCAGCACAATGCGATCGCGTTGCCATCGGATGAGCGGGCCGTCTTCAGGGTCTTGCCGCTCGCCGATTTGGCGAAAGCCGTTCTTTTCCAGGACCCGCTGCGAAGCGGGGTTGTGGATGGAGGTCTCAGCGATCACCGCGCCCACGCCGCCGTGGCTGAAGGCCTCCTCGACCATGCAGGCCACCCCGGCGGTGGCGTAGCCCTTGCCCTCCTCGGTCTCGGCCACGCCGTAGCCGATCTCCACTTGGCCCTCAACGGGCGAGCCCTTGAAACAGCCCGATCCCACGATCGACCGCAGAGAAGCGTCGCAGAACAGCCGAGGAGCACACCAAAACCAATCCTGCCCCGCGCGATACGTCTCCAGCGAAGACTTCGCGACCACGCCGGGAACCAGATCGGAGGCGGCGCAAGGATTCCCTCGGCATTCGAGCATGACGGCGTCCAAGAGGATGCCCTCGACCTCCTCCGGCGTCATTTGCATCAACTGGATGTCCCTGTGGCCCATTCGCCTTGCCCGTGCGCCCGAATCACGGCCGGATCTGGAAAATGCTGGGTCCGACGATCTGCGTCTCGACCTTGCGGGTGACAAGGTCCACCTGAACCACGTCGACGAGGGCGCCGTTCATGTAGCACCGCCGCAGGTCGTCGCCCGTGATTGTGAGGCGGGACCTGGCCCGGTCGTAAACCATTGTGGAACCGATGAGGTTCAGATGATCGACCTCGCTGTCGTACTCGATGCCCTGCGAAGCGACGAGCGAATCCAACTCCATCTGATTCCGGTCGTTCTGGCGCAGCGTCGCATCGACGTGTCCGGCAACCACCTGCGTCTCCAGGCCCCACCGGCCGTCGACCTGCGGGAAGTAGCGGAGCTGAAGCTGCTGGAGGTCATCCTCGGCGAGGATTCGCTTCGACTCGACCCAGTACTTGAGGCTGTCGAAGTTGCTCAGGCGGGCGAAGAACGGCTTGAAAGTCTCGTTGGGATCGTCCTTGGCCGGAATCGCGACCGCGTTGTGCAGCCAGATCTCGCCGGGGCCGGCCGCCGTCAACAGGCCGGGATTCGCGTCGTACACCAGTTCGTGCGTATCCAGCGTCATGCGTCCCATGAGCTTGCCGGCGACCTGGCGATGCATCCGCACCGCGACGGGCATCGAGGCGTCGGAGCCCCCCGGCCCGCCGTCGGCGACGAACTTGCGGAGATCGACCTTGACGTCGTCGGGCGAAGCGGAGTCGACGTTCAGATCCAGCGTCAAACGAGGGGCCTTGAGGGCATATTCGTCGACGTAGTTGGGGTCGGTCCGCCGCAGGACGGCAGTGGTCCCGTCTTCCAGGACGATTCGCCTGGCGGCCGCCAGATACCGGATGGCCCCCTGGGCCCCGACCATCAGAGGCATGGGCCCCTGGGCCTGCCTGCCCCAGGAGCTGTTGGGATCGGGAGCGATCATGAATTTCATCGCGACCGGTCCCTGCATCGTCGTGTCCGTGGTCAGCAAGTCGAAGTCGATGCGCTGCGCGACGACCTGCTGGCGATCGGAGGAATCGATCTGGTCGGCCGGCGGTCCGGCCGGCGCGCTCTCCGGCACGCGGATCGTGGAGGCGTTGACCAGGTTGGGCGAGCCGCCCACCAGCGTGATGTCCGCGCCGCCGTCGCAGGTGACCACGATGTCGTAGAGCTCGTCGCGGATCGCGTTCAAAGCCGGATAGGACGAAGCCGTCGTATTGAGGGCGTTGGGGGACGGCGGAAGAACATCTTGGGCCTCGTTGGCGTCGGCGACCGGCTGGGACTTCGACTCGCGGTCCTTCGGCCGGGCCCACTGAATGCCGCTGACGGCCAGCACATCCCTAGCAATCGCGGTCCCATTGGGATCCTCGAGCCGGACGTTCCTGCGAAACACGCATTGATAGGCGTCGACAGCCGCAGCGGCCTCCACAGACTCCGCCGCAACGGCGGAGGCGGTCTTGCCTGCGCTTTCTGCGGAGGCAGCCTGACGCTTGTCTCCGGTCGAGGAGTCCCCCTTCTTTTTGGAGGCCAGGGCCTTGACCTCGCTGCTGCGGATGCGGACGCTGTCGAGATCGAAGACGCGGAACAGGTCGAGCCGGCTGCGGGGCGCGTCGTAGATCAGCTCCATGCCGGTGCCGGTCAGGCGGATCGCGCGGGACAGAAACCGTATGGAACCGGCGGAGGAGAACATCGACTTCTCGGCCAGGAAGCCCACGTCGTCCAGGTGAATGAAGCATTCCCACGGATCATTGGGATCGGTCGGCAGGACGTGGATCACCACGTTTCCGATGAAGGTCGCGTCCGCCGGCACGAGCCGGCCGAACGATTCGAGAAGCTGGACCTTGCCGCGATCGGCCGTCACGCGGCAGACGAACCGGTCCAGGTACATCCACATGTACGGCTTGGTGATTTCCCACTCGCTGCCCTGCTCGTGCAATAGCTCCTCGAAACCGAACTTCCTGTCCATCCGGTTGGACTCGTTGCGGTGGATGAACTGCGTCTGCCAGACGCGTTCGACCTTGATGCCCTGAATGGTCCCAACATCCCGCCTCGGGTCGGGCCTGTTGACCTCGGCCACAGGCGTCGGCGTCGGCCGCACCTCATCGGCCACGATCGGCGGCGTGCGATTGAACCGCAGATACAGCGCAAAGACTCCGGCCAGCACGCCCAGTGCCATCACGCCGATCGCGATCTTGCGCAGGTTCAGGCCCATTCGATACGCCGACTGCTACGAAAGATACCGTTCCATCAGGCTCGCCCAGCGGCCCGAGCCCTTGAGAATATACTCGATCACCTCGCGGACCGCCCCTTCTCCTCCCCGGCGGATCGTCACGTAGTCCGCATGCGCCTTGATCTCGTCCACCGCGTTGGCCACGGCCACGCCGAGCCCCACATAGCGGACGATCGGCAGATCCATCACGTCGTCGCCGACGTAGGCCGCCTGTTCGGGCATCAAACCAAGGCTTTCCAGCAACTCCTTCAACGCGGGGAGCTTGAACTTCGCTCCCTGGATCACGTGCGCGATCTCCAGTTCCCGGGCCCGGCGGGCGGTTGCCTCGGAGGCGCGGCCGCTGAGCAACGCAATCCGGAGCCCGGCCCGCTGCCACATGCGGATGCCGTGCCCGTCGAGGATGCTGAAGCCCTTGCTCTCGGTCCCGTCGCTGTGAATGAACACGCGGCCGTCGGTGAGCACGCCGTCCACGTCGAGCACCA
Organism: Planctomycetota bacterium; assembly: GCA_012517265.1. Classification (GTDB taxonomy): domain Bacteria; phylum Planctomycetota; class Phycisphaerae; order Sedimentisphaerales; family Anaerobacaceae; genus PLanc-01. The sequence goes on from JAAYVJ010000114.1 coordinate 7,557, forward strand.
GCAACTCGATGGCTTTCAGATTGGGCTTGGCCTTAGGATTCATTCATGTCCGCTCATTCTATCACTTCCACGACATTGGGGCTCGCCCATCGCTTGTCGGTTCCCCGTTTCGACGGGCGCACAGTATCGACGACACACCCGGACTCGCGGCAGGCACATCGAACCAGACACGCCGCCAAGGCTATCCGACCACCTTGATCATGACGATATCCTGCACGTCAATCAGGCCGACCGGCCGATCGTCGGAGTCCACGACGGGCAGTTCGTCGATCCGGTACTTGTGGAAGAGGGCCGTGGCCTCCGCGGCCAGGGCGTCGGCGCGAATTCGCTTACAGCCGCCGGTCATGACATCGCCGACCTTCAAATCGAGGGCCGCCGCCCCCTGTTTCGTCAGAAGCCTGCGCAGATCGGCGTCCGTGAGAATCCCGGCCAGCCGTCCCTCGGCGTCGACAACCATCACGGCGCCGTGCCGCTTCACGTCGTTGGTCTTCGCCAGCATCTCGCGGATCGAATCCGCAACGCCCGCGATCGGCAGCTTCTCGCCAGGCCGGAACATCATCGACTGCTCGACCGTCATCAGCTTCGTCCCGAGCGATCCGCCGGGATGGAACCGGACGTAGTCCTCGACGCTGAAATTGCGGGCCTTCATGACCGTGAAGGCCAGCGCGTCGCCGATCGTGAGCATGCAGGTGGTCGAAACGCTCGGGGCCACCCCCAGCGGGCAGGCCTCATTGACCTTGCCCATGCACAGAACGACATCGCTGTGCCGGCCGAGGGTCGAGTCCTGGTCGCTGGTGATCGCGATCAGGCGGATCTGGAGCTGCTTGACGAGGTTGATCAGGCGGATGATTTCGTCGGTCTCGCCGCCGTAGCTGAGGATCATCACGACATCCTCGCGGCGCAGGCGGCCGAGGTCCCCGTGCACCGCCTCGGCGGGGTGCAGGAAGTGGCTCGGCGTTCCGGTCGAGGCCAGGGTCGCACTAATCTTGCGGCCGATGATGCCGGCCTTGCCGATCCCGCTGACGATGCACGAACCGGCGCAGGTGTAAATCATCTCGGCGGCCCGGATGAACTGGCCGTTGACAATCGGCGTCATCGACGCAATCGCGTCGGCCTCGGCGAGAATCACCCGCCGGGCGTAATCAAGATCGAATTCCACGGTCTTCGGCCTCCCTGTCGGTTACAGCTTCACTTCTCCGCCGCGGTCGTTCAGACACAGCAGCGTCCGCTGCTCGCCGACATAGTCGGGAGAGGAGTGGATGATGATTCGCTTTTCGGTCGCCTGCTCGATCTGGGCGATCGCGGCTCGTTTCTCGTTCTGGAGAAACTCCCCCACCTCCTTCGGAACCGTCAGCTCGATCCGGCGGATGTGCTCCTTCGACACGGCCAGGTTCAGCAGGCGGATGATCTCCAGCGCCAGCGACTCGTGGCTCTTGACGAACCCCATCCCCGCGCAATGGTGGCAGGCCAGGAACGTGCTGAACTGCAGCGACGGCCTCATCCGCTGGCGGGTCATCTCGACGACGCCGAAGCGGCTGATGTGCAGGATCTTGGTGCGGGCCCGGTCCAGCTTCACCGCGTCGCGAAAGGCCTTCTCTACCTCTTTGCGGTGCTTGGCGTTGCGCATGTCGATGAAGTCGCAGACGATCAGGCCGCCCAGGTCGCGGAGTCGCAGTTGCCGGGCGATCTCCACGGCCGCTTCCATGTTGTTCTCGAACGCGGTCTGCTCGGCGTTCTTCTGCTTGCGGAAGCGACCGCTGTTGACGTCGATGGCCACCAGCGCCTCGGTCTGCTCGATCACGATCGAGCCGCCGCTCTTGAGCTCCACCTCGCGGGACTGGATCTTGGCGATCTCGTCCTCGATCCCATGCTTGTGGAACAGCGGGATCTTCTCCTCGTAGTGGACGATCTTCGGCTTGAGCCGCGGCGCGGCGATCGAGAGGAAGTCCTTGATCTTGCGGACCGTGATGTCGGAATCGCAGATGATCTTGGAGATCTCGGGGCCGAACGTGTCCCGCAGGGCCCGGATCACGAGATCCGACTCCAGATAGATTTCGCCCGGGGCTTTCTCGCTCTCCATCCTCGCCTCGATCGCCCGCCAGAGGCGGTCGAGGTACTTGAGGTCCGCCTGGATGTCCTTCTTGGACGCCCCCTCCCCGGCGGTGCGAATGATGAACCCGTGCCCCTTCGGAGCCTTGCATTCGTCGAACACGCCAGCCAGCCGCTTGCGCTCTTCCTCATCCTCGATCTTGTGCGAGATCCCGTAGTTCTTCATCCAGGGCATCATGACCAAGTGCTTGCCGGCCAGGGCCAGATAGGTGCTCAGCGTCGGGCCCTTGGTCTTGAGCCCTTCCTTCGTGACCTGCACGACGATCTCCTGCCCGCGACGAAGGCA